>CACXGY010000093.1 GCA_902767275.1 uncultured bacterium
GCAACCCTTCCCTAACCCTTCCCTTGCTAAGGGCAGGGAACATTCATTTATTATCTTATTGTTCTATTGTCATTAACTATCAGCAACCCCTCCGGCTTTGTAATAACAAAACCACAACAAAGCCGACTCCCCTTGCCAAAGGGAGTTATCATAAAACATGACTTCAATAATCGGCAACCCTACCCTAACCCTTCCCTTGCTAAGGGCAGGGAACACATCCTTCCCTTGACAAGGGAAGGACTGAGGATGGGTTCTTGATTTGATAAATCGGTGCGAAACATCGCAATCTATATTACTTAATGCCCTAATGCCTTATTGCCTGCTAATAAAAAAAGTATCATTTTTAGAGTTTGCATATAAATGACTGTTTTTCGTGGATATTAAGTTTAATATTTTTATTATTTATTCTGTTATGATATAATCTCATAGAGAATTATCAGAGGTTTTATTATGGCAGAGTATTATATCGGTATGTCTTTATCGCCTGCATCAACAATAGAAACAGGAGTTGTTGTGCTGGATGAGAATAATACTCTGATTTTAGTAGACAAGTTGTTCTCAATGAGTGATGTTCAATTCTTTTTTGATAATTTCTCCTCACTGAAACAATCCAAAGTTTGTATATCTTTACCTTGGGATAATACTCTTATGACAGGAAAATGGAGAATTCTCTCAAAACCGTATCAACTGGTTACAACTCATAAAGGGTTTTTGAATACGGAGGATTGGCTCGACAGATATTCTTCCAGAGGTTGTGATTGTATAAACAGAATGATATCAAAAGGGATTGATGTAAAAAGATTTGATTTGTATTTATCAAGATTAAAATTAAATCTTTATTCTAATTTTAAACAGCGTTCACCCGCTGATTGTAAATTCTTACAAAATATATTAAAAAATGAATATAATTTTTATGATATTCCGACAAATATGATGCCTGCAGGAGCATTAGAGGCAATAGTAGGGGCATTAGTTGCCCGTTCTTATTCACAAGGGAAAACAGAAGTGATTTCTGAATTTAACGGAGTAGACGTTATAAACGTAAAATAATGTTACAAGCATAGTTTTTAAAGTCAATAATTTTTGACAGAAGTACTTTATATAGGTGTAAAACTATAAGTGTAGGTGTACTATGTATTCAATTTTATCAAATATATCGTTTATTAACGGCACTTCCGGCAAGTATGATAATCTTGTAAAAAATGATTCAGTAAGATATGGAAGAAATGCTTGCAATAATTACAAAACTTATATAAATGATTTATCAACTGAAAAAATGCCGCCAATTCAGTTTGAATACAGATATATGCCTGACGGTAAAATAAATCCTTATGCTCTTATAGGCAATGCTTATGAAGAATTGGGGCAAAAAGTTAAAGTCAAAACAGAAGATTTGAATAAACAATTTGAAACCATGCCGGAATGTTCTGCTGATGCTTTAGATATTAACAAAGACGGTTATGTGGATATTGCTGAATATTCTACAAGTACACTTGTTCAAGATGTTTTAAGTAAAGATGATAAATTTAATATTGACCCTTCAAAAGTAACAGGCATTATTAATAACATGGGCGAGTCTAAATCATTTGCTCTAAATTATAAGAAAAATGAGGATTCTGCAAGAAACATATATCAAAATTTGTATAATGAATTCAATTTGGGAAAAGCACAAGAAGAATTTTTGTCCGATAAAAATAATATTGCATAGTTAAAAAAGTGTTAAAATTTCTAATATAGTTGATATATTGTTTAAAATGAAGTATCATAATTGTATGTTATAGCATAGTAGAGTGTAGAGGAAATATGATTACACAATTAAATCAAGGTACTATTTTAGATGCATTTAAAACACTTACCCTGTCAGAGGATGAGTTTAAGTTATATATTGATAAATCAAATTTAAAAGAAGAAAGTTCCGTTGCTTTGAATTGTTTAAACGGATTATTATTGTATTTAAAGGGTGAATTTACAACTGCACTAAGATATTTCCATGATGCGGAATTGTTGTTAAATCATAAAGACAATGATTATGAAAAAATTTTTTATAATTTTATATTAGGCTATGTGAACTTTTGTGAGCGTAACAATAATTTGTATATGCTCCACTATAACAAAGCAAAAAATATTTCAGATAAAAATGGCGAATTAACAGCGTTTTTAAAAGGTTTGGAAGAAAATGTAAAATCAATAAAAAACGGAAGTTTGTTTATATCATCAGTAAAGAATGATCCGTTACTTGCATTGGTAAAAATCGGGCAGGCAGTTGCTGCGGAAAAGGATATTGACAAATTAATGCAAACAATAGCGGAAGAAGCAAGAGATGCTGTTCAAGCAGACAGATGTACCGTGTTTCTGTATGATAAAGAAACTGATGAGTTATGGTCTAAAGTCGCATTAGGGTTAGGTAGTCAAGAATTAAGATTTAATGCTTCTCAAGGTATTGCGGGAACAGTTTTCAGAACCGGAGAAACTATCAATATTAAAGATGCATACTCTGATTCAAGATTTAATAAAGAAATCGACTCAAAAACAGGCTACAGAACAAAGACTATTCTTTGTATGCCTATAAGAAATATTGAGCAAGAAATTATCGGTGTATTTCAAATATTGAATAAAATGAGCGGATATTTCACACAGGAAGATGAAGATATCCTGATTTCGATAGGTTCAAGTGCGGGTATTTCATTAGAAAATGCAAAACTTTTCGCAAGACAGCAAGAGTTGCTTGAAGAACAAAAAATCGTATTTGACAGTTTTATCAGTACATTAGCAGCATCTATCGATGCCCGTGATAAAATTACCGCAGGTCATTCTACAAGAGTGAGAATGTATGCTACTCTAATTGCTGAACAATTCGGATTAAGTAAAGAAGAATTGGAAATCATACAAAAAGCAGCAGCATTACATGATATCGGTAAAATAGGTATAAGAGATTCAGTGCTTCAAAAAGAAGGGAAATTAACACCTGAAGAATATCAGCATATTCAAGAACACGTAGAAATAACTCATAATATTTTAGAAAAAATTCACATGTCTGATGATTTCAAAATGATTACGGAAATAGCGTGTTCACACCATGAAAAATATGACGGTTCGGGTTATTATCGACATTTAAAAGGCGAAGAAATACCTTTTGGAGGAAGAATATTGGCTGTTGCTGACGTTTTCGATGCAATTACGTCAAAACGTCACTATCGTGATAAAATGCCTATTCAAAAGGTTATTTCAATCTTAATCGGAGATTCCGGAACTCATTTTGATGCGAATATTGTTGAGAAGTTTTTATCTATTCCGTTAGACAAGATTGTCGATGTATTTTTAACAGAAAACCATCTTGTTATTACAGATATTGACAGAAACTTTTTAAATATGTATAATCTCAAATTATTGCACGATTCAATATCTCAAGAAACTAATGGGGAGTTAGTTTCAATGTTTAATAAGTACTATATCGGACAGGAAAGTGAAACTAAAAATCAATAAAAATTTATTAAAAATTTTAATATTACCGCTTACATTAGCGGTAATGTACACTTCTGCTGTTTTTGCAGAGGAGAATGTGTCTGTCACGGAATCTGTTCCGCAGACTAAGGTTGAATATGGAAAAGTTCAATATAATGCAAAAGAATTTAAGGCTAATTTGGATTCATTAGATAATAAGTTTCAAAATTTGAATGTTAATACCGTTTATGATGATTTATCAAGAATGATATACGATTGTGAAGACAATGATTATTATCTTATGATTTTGGCAGATAAGGCTACAAGTCTGGGCTTTTTTGATTTAGCAAGTGATGCATTTAGTAAAATTTCTGATTATGAAATTTCTAAAATAGATTCCGAAAACACTCAAAGACTATTCTTTCCTAAATATAAACTTACAAGTGAAGATGTTGTAAAACTCTCTGAAGCATATTCTAATATAGAGTATAACGACAGAAGTGAAGAAGCAATCAAAGATATTCAAACAAAAGTGGGGAATTTAGCAGAGAACGATTATGCAAATTACTTAATTTCATTAGGCTATACAAAATTAAGTGATTTTGATAAAGCGAATAAATTTATTCAAGATGCAATTTCATTAAATTCTAATAATTTGAATTATAAAATCCTTCAATCTCAAATAATAGCAGAAACAAAAAAGAATAAAAAAGCAATTAAAATAGTAAAAGAAACGAACAAAAAAGTTTCCATCGGATATTATCCGATAAAGAAACAATTGGCATCCAATGAAGAATTCATAAAATATAAAACGGAAAAACAGCCATGGTTAAAAGATTATCATTTAGGATACTATTATTATCTAAAAGATGATAACAACAAGGCTCTAAGAATTTTACAGAGTGCCATAAGTAAAAATAATTCAAAAAATGCTTTATTGTATTCTTTAATGAGTCGTATTTATATAAAGAACGGTGATTTTGAAAAAGCAAATACCGTAGCATCAAAAGCATACAAATATAATGTATCTAATATAGATACTCTTTTATCATTGGGCGATATCGCTTATGAAAACAGTAAATATAAGCAAGCCCTAAAATATTATAAAAAGGCTGCAAAATCCCGTTCAAATGTAACAGAGGCAAAGTTAAAACTGGCAGATACTTATTCAAAATTAAACAATAACAGAACTTCCAATTCAATATATCAACAGGTTGTGAAATATGACAATACAGCATATCAAGCATATTACAATATTGCTCTTTTAAATCCGTCAAATGAGTTGGCATATTTAAAAAAATCTGTTGCAATCAATCCTAATTTTAAAGACGGATGGATAGACTTATCCAGAGTAATGCTTGAAAACGGTAATCTTACACTCGCAAAAAAATATTTAGAAAACGCTTATTATATTGACGGAAGTGATTTTAGGTATTATTATTATCAAAGTCTTTTATTGAAAAAAGCAGATGAAATGAATAGAATAAAAAAATAATTATGGTAACAGAGACATTAAAAAGCAATATATTAATAGTAGAAGATCACGAACTCACAAGGTTCGGATTAAAAACAACTTTTAGTGATGTTGATTTTATAAAGAATATTTTCGAAGCCGGCTCTGCCGAAGAAGCCTTTGAAATAGTAAAGCATAATAATATTGATATTATTATAATGGATTTGGGTTTACCTGAAACTGATGGTATTTCAGCGATTCAAAAAATAAAAATTCTCAAACCTGAAATAAAGTTTGTCGTATTAACATCTCACAACGATAAAAAAGATGTGTTAAACAGTTTAAAGGCAGGCGCTAATGCGTATTGCTCAAAGGATATTAATCTGCAAAGATTGATAGAGGTTGTGAGTTCTGTTCTTGACGGAGCATCATGGTTTGATCCGAGTATTGCTAATATCGTTTTAGGAGCAGTAACAACCACCCAAATGAATGATTGTACTGTAGATGAGAATAAGTATAATTTAACAACGAGAGAACGACAAATCCTAAAGTTAATCACTGAAGGGATGAGCAATGTTGAAATTGCTAAACAACTTTTTGTTAGTGTAAATACAACAAAGGTTCATGTGGCAAGTATCTTACAAAAATTAGAAGTTGATGACAGACTTCAGGCAGCAATAAAAGCGTTAAAAGAGCATATAGTATAAAGGTAATTTAGCAGATGGATGATTTTTCAAAAATATTAATAGTGGATGACAATCCTAAATATTTAAGCGAAGCACTACCTTTATACGGCTATACTGTTCAAGTTGTAACTAACGGAATTGATGCACTGAAGGTGTTGGAAGAAAATTCTTCTGACATAGATTTAGTTTTACTTGATGTTATGATGCCGCAGATGGATGGTTGGGAAACTTTAAAAAATATACGAAAAAATGAAAAAACAAAATATCTTCCTGTTATAATGATTACGGCTGTTAACGAAGAACATAAAATTGTTTCAGGTTTAAAACACGGGGCAGATGATTATGTTGTTAAACCGTTTATATTGCCAAATTTACTTGCAAGAATAGAAGCGGTATTAAGACGTTCAAAATGGCAAGAAGAAAAAAATAAAAAAAACGGGGTTAATATCGAAACAAACGGAGATATTGAACCTTTAACCGAAAGAGAACGTGAAGTCTTAACTCTTGTTGCAAAAGGAAAGAGTAATCAAGAAATTGCAGAACAATTATTTGTTAGGGATGTGACTGTAAAAACACACCTAAATGCAATTTTTAAAAAACTTAAGGTAAAAAGCAGAACGCAAGCAGTTTTGCTTGCAATACAAATGAATATGGTAGGGTAACATGAAATCAAAAGATGAACTAATTGAATTGATATTAAATGATAGTGATACTTTTAATGAATATATGGATGAATCAGCATCATCCGGAACAGATTTAAGTGAAGTCGATTTATCTAATGCAGAAATAAAAGATATTGTATTTAAGAATGTTGATTTTACATCTTCTACATTCTCGGATTCTCATTTACTAAATGTACAATTTGTTGAGTGTGATCTTACATCTGCTGATTTTACAAGGACAAATATCACTGAATGTGATTTTTCAAATTCGATTTTAAACGGAACGGATTTTAGTTATTCGGTTATTGATTATTGCAATTTTAATGAGGCTGATATGGCAGGTTCGGTATTTCAGGAATCTGATTTATCAAATTCAGATTTATCTACAAGTTATAATCTTAATGCTTGTCGTTTTGATGACGGAACAGTTTGGCCTGATAGTGATATGTTACCTGATGATTTTGACGGAATGTATTCTTCTGATTTGTCATCACTACAAGATGAAGAAGATAATCAAATATCTGATTATTAAAGAGAATAGATAATGAATAAAAAAGATTATTATAAAATATTAGGAATAGAATCTTCAGCAACTATTGATGATATAAAAAAGGCATACCGAAAACTTGTGCATAAATATCATCCTGATATTGCCGGAAACACTGAAGAATCAATAAATAGGTTTAAAGAAATTACAGAGGCATATGAAACTCTTTCCAGTTTTCAAAAACGTGAACAATATGATTCTATAAGAAAATTGTATGAGTATGCACAAGGTTCAAAACCAAAGCAAAATAAATCTGCTTCAAATAAGAAAACTGAAACGGTAAATGAATCAGAAATTAAACAGGGTGTAAAAGAAGATACTAATAAAAAAGATAAAAAAACTGTAAACAGTGAAAAAGAGAAAACAGAACAAAAGAAAAAAGACAGTTCTTTTTCCAGAATGAAAGAACAGGCGAAAACAGTCCATGTTAATAATATTTTCACTGAATTTATGAATACGTTGAAAAACTCTCAACAACGTCAAAAAAAATATACACCGCCAAAAATTGACGGAAAAGATATAACAACAGAAGTCACACTTTCAATAACAGAGGCTATAAACGGAACAGAGCGAGTCGTAAATATTCTGCACATGGAAACATGTGAAAAATGCAAGGGCAGAAAATTTATAAACGGTTCTATTTGTCCTGAATGCGGCGGAGCAGGAGAGAAATCAAAATATAAAAAATTAACGGTAAAAATACCGCCCCAAGTGAAACACAACAGTAAAATCCGTGTAGAAGGCGAAGGGAATAAAGGTTTCAATGGCGGAAAACGTGGAAATCTTTACCTTGTTGTTAAAATAGAAAACAATGCTGACATTCAATATGACGGGTTAAATATATTAAGAACGGTTCCTATTGCACCGTACGAAGCAGTATTGGGCGGATATATTACGTTTGATATGAATGGCAGTAATATACAAATGAAATTAATGCCAAATACATATAGCGGACAAAAATATAGAATATCAGAGCAAGGTATCGAAAAAGACGGTAAAAAGGGAGATTTGATAATAACCGTAAAAATTGATATTCCTAAAAATCTTACAAAAGAAGAAATCGAGTTATACGAAAAATTAAAAGCAGTATCAAAAAGAAGTGTTCGTGATAAGGCGACAGAGGATTAAAGAAAGAGTATAAAAATGGCTACAGTCGAAAATAAGGCGAAAATTAAAGAGATTTTTTCTTCTATTCAAGGAGAAGGTGTATACATAGGATGTAAACAAATCTTTGTAAGGTTTTGTGCATGTAATTTGCAATGCTGCTATTGTGATACTGATTTTTATCCCACTAATATTAATGATTCAAACACATATTTTGAATTTACACCTAAAGAATTACTGGACTATTTAAAAGAACATTTTGATATAAGATCTACTCATTCTATATCGCTAACAGGAGGAGAACCGTTAATATGGGTTGATTTTTTAAAGGAATTTATGCCTTTATTCAATAAAGAATTTTCAGATATAAAATTCTATTTGGAAACAAATGCTACTATTGCTGATAATGCAAAAGAAATTCTTCCTTATACAGATATTTTGGCAGGAGATGTAAAATTACCAAGTTGTTCGGGGGTTCAAAATGCGTTTGAACTTCATGAAAAGTTTTACAAAATTGTGGCAGACTCAGTAGATAAGCATGGTAATACCTATTCAGTAAGAAACAAGAATTCCTTTGCTAAGGTTGTATTTGATGATAACATTGAGGATGCTGAAATAGACAAGGTTATATTACTTGCAAATCATTATGATTTTGAAATAATTTTGCAGCCGAGAATGACCGATAATAAACCTGCCGTCAATTCAGAATTTATGATGAATACATTTGAAAAGTTTGTACAACGATATAAATACACAAGACTAATCCCGCAAGTTCACAAATTTATAGATGTTGAATAATTGAAGTTTATAACTATTATTTATTTTATTTTTAGAGATTAGCAAAAAAAAATATTTATAAGTTTTATACTCTATATGAAGGTAGGTTATAATTTAGAAAAAAATGTAGGTATAAAATTTTCTAAGTATAAGGGAGATGCAATTAGGCTTCTTACTCAAATACCGTATACGGTAGATGAGGTTATATTAAGCGTAAAAGGTAACCCTCAATTGAAGCGTAAAATTACTACTTTTCGTAATTCAAAAGGAGAAATGATAGAACGCTCTTTTAATTATTATGACAGACCGTTACGAAACAGAACTTATAATAAACAAACGACCTTTGTAAGTGATTCTGAATATGTTACATCGACAGAAATAAAAGAGTATTTATTAGATAGAAAATACATAAAGCCATATAGAGTTATATCAGAGAATTCTGATACAAAATTAAAAAAGATAATGTGGCAAAACAGAGGGAATATAACAAATCATTTTTCAGAAAATGTCGATACACTAGAACAAGTTTTATCACAAGTAAAGATTGAAAAAGACGGGTTATTTGATTTTAAGCGACATACATTCATTGAATTTCCTCATATAAAAGACAGAAAAATAGAAAAAGGTTCAAAGAAAAGTTTAACCTTTTTAGTTAATTTTAAAAAGGATAAATTAAAAAAGAGCAGTCTAAAAGCAGATGGGGTAGAGGCTCCGGTAAACGATTCTTTCCTCCCATATAGAGCCTTGAGCATTGAGGATGCAAAAGTTCCGTTGGTACAAAGGTATTTAAAGAAGAACGGAATTCAATATGCCGGGATTCATGTTAATCCGAGATATAATCCTATAAACGAAAAACATACAGGGTATAAAGCAAAATTTGATCCTAATGACGGAGTTGTAAAATTCAATCAAGATTATAAGTTCAAATCAAAATCCGAATTGGCAAATACATCTTCACACGAGTCATTACACGGATATCAATTCTTTTTACATGCAAGAAATACAGGCGGCAGTACAGACTGGGAAGAAACAATTTCTAAAAGGTATGGTTCTATCTATAACAAAAAACTCAGAGCAGAAGCCGAAGAATATACGGAATCAATAGAGAATTATATTCCTTTTTATGAAAATTTAGAAAAATACAAGAAGGAAAACCTAATAGAGAAAAAAGCCTTTGAAGAAGGAGCGAGAGAAGAAGCGAAATATGATAAAGAAGGCGAAGTTATAAGAGCGGATTTTCCTTACATTCCTAAGGAATTTTTATAAATCGAATTTTGCAAAAATACTGTCTACATTTCGTAAGTAATCACTTTGTTGAAAACAATCATCCAGTTCATCTGTAGAGAGTGTTTCTAAAATATCATCATCGTGCTCAAGATTTGCTCTGAAATCTCCATTGTTTTCGAACGCATCAATTGCGTTTCTTTGAACAATCCTATAGGCTTCTTCACGTTTTATTCCTTTTTCGACTAGAGCAAGAAGCACTTTTTGTGAATACACAATTCCTCCGAACAAATTTGTATTTGATTTCATATTATCTTCTTTTACAACAAGATTCTCCAAAATATTGTTTAATCTTGTGAGCATAAAGTCTATTAAAGTAAGAGAGTCAGGGAAAATTATTCTTTCAGCGGAACTGTGTGAAATATCTCTTTCATGCCACAAAACAATATTCTCCATTGCAGTATTGACATTGTTTCTGACTACTCTTGCTAAGCCGCATAAATTCTCGGATAAAACCGGATTTTTCTTATGTGGCATAGCAGAAGATCCTTTTTGTTTTTTTGAAAATCCTTCTTCAACTTCTCTGACTTCTGTTCTTTGCAAATGTCTGATTTCAGTTGCAATTTGTTCCGTTACGGAGGCAATCAGTCCTAAACTTTGCATAAATCTGGCATGATAATCTCTTGCAATAATTTGGGTAGAAATTCTGGCAGGTTTTAAACCAAGAATTTCGCATACAGAATTTTCAAGTTCAATCGGAAGATTACTATAGGTACCTACCGGTCCGGAAATTTGTCCTACTCTTATTAGTTCAGATGCAGAGATAAAATCTTTATAAACTCTTTCAATAATATCGAGCATATTCAACAGTTTCAACCCAAATGTCATAACTTCGGCATGAATTCCATGAGATCTTCCTATGCAAGGAGTATACCTGTATTTATTAGCGAGTTCCTTTATTGTTTTTAAAAGAATCTCAAAATCATTCTTTATAATATCACTGCTATCTTTGATTTGGAGAGCAAAGGCTGTATCAATAACGTCAGAACTTGTAAGTCCTACATGCATATATTTTGACAAATCAGCCCCGACAGATTCATTAACATTTGTTAAAAATGCAATAACATCGTGGTGTACTTCTGCTTCAATTTTATCTATTCTGTCGATTGAAAATTTCGCTTTTTTATGGATTTTATTTATATCCTTTTCGGGGAAATAACCTAATTTAACGTATGCATCACATACGGCAAGTTCAACTTTTAAATAGTATTCAAATTTAGAATGTAAATTCCAAATTTTTGCCATTTCGGCACGAGAATATCTTTCAATCATAATTTTATTGTAATATTAATAGCCAGTATTGAATAATAAAAAAACCGTTCTATTAAACAAACTTTACAAAAGGTTAATAAACCGTAATATTAGAAAAATAACATTTGCAAAAAAATTATGTTTATTTTACGATATTAGAGCCGACAAAAGAATGTGATAACAC
The DNA here is from genome assembly GCA_902767275.1 of uncultured bacterium. Lineage (GTDB taxonomy): Bacteria > Cyanobacteriota > Vampirovibrionia > Gastranaerophilales > Gastranaerophilaceae > UBA2883. The sequence goes on from CACXGY010000093.1 coordinate 11,390, forward strand.
ATTCTTTTTTAAATAGGAAAAAATTGATAAAGGATAAAACAATGGGTATCAAAGGTAAAACAGACAAAATGGTAGTTCTTGCTTGCGAAGATTGTAAAGAAAGAAACTACACAACAACAAAAAATAAAAAGAATATCAAAGACAGACTTGAATTAAGCAAGTATTGTCCGACTTGTAAGAAACATACAACTCACAAGGAAACAAAGTAAGGTTAATAAGAGAAAAGTTAATGAGTAAATAAGACTTTTTTCTTATTAACTTATAAGCATATTAACTTATTAACTCCGGTAAGCGTCCTTAGTTCAGTTGGTAGAACGTCGGTCTCCAAAACCGGATGTCGAGGGTTCGAGTCCTTCAGGGCGCGAATTATATAAATCAATAGGTAATATAATTATGATGAACAGTTCTTCAGACAAATTTAAACAAGATATAGTAAATTACTTCAGAGGCGTAAGAACAGAGTGGGGTAAAATTACTTGGCCTGAAAAAAATCAGGTTGTTGTAGAAACTTGTTTTGTCGTTGCAATTGTATTCGTATTTACTGTTTTTATTTATGTTGTTGATATAATTTTTAATGCATTACTTGCTAATGTATAACAAAATAACTTTATAAAGGGTAAGAATAATGAGTGAAAAAGACGAAAACATAGTAAATGAAGATTTTAATGAAGCTCCTGAATCAGAAACATCTGAAGCAGTGTCAAATAAATCTTCTGAAAAGAACCAAAAACGCTGGTACATAGTTCATACATACTCAGGATATGAAAACAAGGTAAAAAGCAACCTGGAGAAACGTATTGAATATATGAACATGGCTGATAAAATTTTCAGAGTAGAAGTTCCTCAAAAAACTGTTACCCAGATTAAAGGCGGAAGAAAATTAGAAAAAGAAGAAAAAATCTTCCCCGGATACGTGCTTGTTGAAATGATTATGGATGAAGACAGCTGGTACGTAGTACGCCATACAGCAGGTGTTACAAAATTTGTAGGCTCAGCTAAAAAGCCTATTCCGGCAAAAGAATCTGAAATCAAAAAAATCATTCACCGTTCAACAGCTACAACCCAGAAGATTGAAATGGATATTAAAGTCGGCGAAAAAGTCAGAATCGTTTCCGGACCGTTTGCTGAATTTGTCGGAGATATTATGGAAGTTTATCCTGATAAGGCAAAACTCAGAGCAATGGTTTCAATTTTCGGTCGTGAAACTCCGGTTGAACTTGAATACAAACAAATACAAAAATTATAGGGGTAAACTTAATTGGCTCGCAGCTGATTAAAGCCCTTAGTAATAACTAGCAATAACGTGGAAGGGGATGCCCCCCGTCAGCACCACGAAAGGAGAAAAAAATGGCAAAAAAAGTAGTAGGAAAAATCAAGCTTCAGATTGAAGCAGGTAAAGCAAATCCATCACCTCCGGTTGGTCCTGCATTAGGTCAGCACGGTGTTAACATTATGGATTTTTGTAAGCAATTCAATGCTAAAACAGAATCACAAGCAGGTTACATTATCCCTGTTATTATTGATGTTTATGAAGACAGAAGTTTTACTTTTGTTATCAAATCACC
>CACXGY010000094.1 GCA_902767275.1 uncultured bacterium
ACCCTTCCCTTGCTAAGGGCAGGGAACACACATCCTTCCCTTGACAAGGGAAGGACTGAGGATGGGTTACTGATTTGATAAATCAAATTTTTAAAAAAACAGACCACCCACCCCGCTTTTGTAATAACAAAATCACAACATAGCCGACTCCCCTTGTCAAAGGGAGTTATAATAAAACATGACTTCAATAATCGGCAACCCTTCCCTAACCCTTCCCTTGCTAAGGGCAGGGAATAACTGTCCTTGACAAGAGTAGGGATTTTTGCTTTCACTTGCCAGAGAAAGTTAAATTATTAAATTTCAATTATTTAATATTTTGGCAAATCAATATATTCTGAAGCGGTTTGTGCAATTCCTTTATTAGTTAATTTTAATAATTTCTTTTGTGCCTCAGAAGTTCCTTCTAAATGAGGAAGGGTTTCTCTCGTCATTTTTGCCAGATATGTATATAAAATTAAATCACTATCTTTTGTGATTGGAATTAAATTATTATTCAATTTAAAAGCAGCATGAGTGACAGGAATAGCATCATCAACAACTTCTTGATATTTCATGTGTAAATTTACAGTGGTAGGCTTTTCTTTGTTTAACAGATTTAATCTGTTTGCTCTGCTTAATGCTTCGATATAATTGTCATAGTCAGACGTATTTTTATTATTCAAATCAAAAGAAATTTTGACCTCAGTAATATTTTTTTCTCCTTGCTTTAATTCTTGAATAGGAGATAAATAATTCCCAAATTTTTGATAACATGCTTTTGCCATTCTGAAATTGTTAATGCCTGTAAAAGATACTGTCATAATTACCTCTTAAATCATAGTTCTTGTTCATTATAAATACCCTAAAAAATTTTTTTGCTATTAAAAAATTTATAAAAAATATATTGATAATAAAAATACAGAGTGATATTATTTAATTGTACAGTTTGAGGGATCCACCTCGGGGGTAAATATATCATTCAGATGTGACTGTTTGAACAAATATTTACCTAATTAGAAAGGATAATAATTATGGAAAAAAACAATGAAACACTACACACATTGAGACACTCAACATCTCACGTATTAGCACAAGCCGTTCAAAAGTTGTTCCCTGCTGCAAAGTTAGCAATTGGGCCTGCAACTGACGAAGGATTCTACTACGATTTTGATATGACCGATGGTCACACTTTTACACAGGAAGATTTTGAAAAAATCGAAGCAGAAATGAAAAATATCGTTAAACAAAACCTTACATTTGAAAAAGTTTATGTTGAAGATGTCGATAAACAAATTGCAGAATTTAAGGCTCAAGGTGAAATATATAAAGCAGAATTGTTAGAAGAACACAGAAACGACAACCCTACTTTGTATGTAACAAAAGACAAAGACGGAAATGCATTATTTAACGACCTTTGTGCAGGGCCTCACGTTCCTAACACATCTTATATTAAAGGTAATGCTTTTAAACTTTTAAAAGTTGCAGGTGCATACTGGAGAGGGAACGAGAAGAACAAAATGCTTCAACGTATCTATGCTACAGCATACTGGAATAAAGAAGATTTGCAAGCGTATTTAACAATGATAGAAGAAGCAGAAAAACGTGACCACAGAAAACTTGGCAAACAGTTAGACTTATTCTCTACCCGTGAAGAAATGGGCGGAGGTCTTGTTTTGTGGCATCCTAATCTTGCAACAGTCAGAGAACAAATCGAAAACTACTGGAGAGAAGAACACAGAAAAAGAGGATATGTTATTGTTAACACTCCTCAAATTGCAAAATCTACTCTTTGGGAAATTTCAGGACACATGGATCATTACAAAGAAAATATGTTCTTTATTCAAAAAGACGAAGATTCTGATGATCAATTTGTAGTAAAACCTATGAACTGTCCGTTCCATATTCTGATTTATCAAGCAAACAGACACTCATATCGTTCATTACCATTAAGAATGGCTGAACTGGGTACTGTTTACAGAAAAGAAAAATCAGGTGCTTTGTCAGGTTTAACACGTGTTCAAGGTTTTACTCAAGATGATGCTCACATCTTCTGTACTCCTGAACAACTTGTTGATGAAATTAACGGTGTTATTGATTTTGTGGCAGACACAATGAAAATCTTTAACATGGAATTTGAAGTTGAATTATCAACAAGACCGGAAAGTTATGTAGGCGAAATCGAAAACTGGAACAAAGCAGAAGCAGGTTTGAAAGAAGCAATGGAAAGACGTGGAATGAAATATGACATCAATGAAGGTGACGGTGCATTTTATGGACCTAAGATTGACTTCAAAATCAAAGATGCAATCGGCAGAACATGGCAATGTGCTACAATTCAGTTAGACTTTAACTTACCTGCAAGATTTGATATCAAATATCAGGATAAAGACGGTCAGTTAAAGACTCCATTGATGCTGCACAGAGTAATCTTCGGTTCAATGGAAAGATTCCACGGTATCTTGATTGAACACTATGCGGGAGCATTCCCTACATGGTTAGCACCTACTCAGGTTGCGATTGTTCCTATTTCTAACGATAAACACACAGATTTTGCAGAACAAGTATATAAGAAAATGCGTGATGCAGGTATTAGAGCCCATCTTGATGACCGTTCAGAATCTATGAACTATAAGATTAGAGAATCATTACAAGATAAGAAAATACCTTATGTTTGTGTAATAGGCGATAGAGAAATTGAACAAAACTCTGTTGCAGTAAGAAAACGTGGAGTAGGTCAAATAGGCACATTAACTGTTGATGAATTCATTGAAAAAATTCAAAAAGAAATTGAAGAAAGAGTAAGTGAATAGACAACAATAATTATAGAATAAAAGACCTTTCGATAACGGAAGGTCTTTTTTAATCTAAATATTTTCTGTCTTTAAGTTCATCCGGCAAGAACTGTTGTTCAACCTCAGGAGCATCATGAGTATAAACATAACCGACCCCAAAACCATATTTAGCGGCATCTTTATAATGAGAATCTCTCAAATGCATAGGCGGAGGAAAATCCAAACCGCTATGGATATCAGAAAGTGCTTTATCAATAGCCATGCAAGCCTGATTAGATTTTGGTGCTTTTGCAACGTATATAACTGCTTGGGCAAGCGGTATTCTTCCCTCCGGCAATCCCAGAATTTCAACCGCTTTAAAAGCATTGAGCGATACGTTTAATGCTTGCGGATCAGCATTTCCAACATCTTCTGAGGAGCATACAATCAATCTTCTTGCAATAAATCGAGGGTCTTCTCCTGCTTCAATCATTTTTGCAAGATAATATATTGCAGCATCCGGATCACTCCCTCTCAAACTTTTTTGAAAGGCTGATGCAAAATCATAGTGTTCTTGTCTTGAATACCTTGTGTTACGTTTTTGGGTAATACTTTCTAATACTTCAACTGTTAATTGTCGGAAATTGTTAGAAAAATTACTTGCAAAATAAGAATTTTCTACCATATTAAGAGCCGTTCTGGCATCTCCTCTGGCATTATTTATGATGAATTTTGTTACTTCTTCATCATACTCAATAGGTTGATGATTTTTTTCAAGATAATTAAATCCGTTATTAATAATTTTTGCCATACTCTCATCATCAATAGAGTTCAATCTTATAATTTGTACTCTGGAAATAAGTGCGGGAGCAACTTGAAAAGACGGATTTTCAGTAGTCGAACCAATAAGATAAAGAGTTCCGTTTTCAAGATATGGCAAAAGGACATCCTGTTGAGTTTTAGAATATCGATGAATTTCATCAATGAACAAAATCGTTTTTTGTCCGTACCTCAACGCTTCGTTTGCTTTCTCAACAGTTTCTTTAATATCTTTAATACCCGAAGAAACAGCAGAAAGTTCAATAAATTGAGCATTTACCTGATTGGCAATGAGTCTCGCCAGCGTTGTTTTTCCGCATCCGGGTGTTCCCCATAAAATAAGTGAAAACAACCTTTGAGATTTTATCAGGTTCATCAAAGGCGAATTTTTCGCTATAACATTTGATTGTCCTAAAAATTCTTCCAAAGTTTTAGGTCTAAGTAATTCTGCCAACGGAATTTGTTTATTTTGATTTTCTAATTCTGTGAAAAGATTAGCCATAATAAAATGATATAGTGAATAATCAGTTGAGAATAGTAAATATTTGAATATTCGTTACATTTGTTACATTTAACCCTAAAAATGGCAATTTCCTTGAAAAAAATTACTTTAACATGATGTAAGGTTAGTTAAAAATTTAGGTGTTTAATTATGGTAAGTGCTATTAGTAGTAATGTATTAGGACAAGCCAAGAGATATGGCGAATATGGTGCAAATTTCTTATTCGGAACCGGTGCGGAACGAATGGGAAAAGAGATAGGACTTGCAATAAAAGCACGTTCAAGAAGCGGACTCGGACTAACAAAGTCTATCGGTGTCGGCTTTAAAAAAGGATTAGCAAGAACAAACAGTGATATGGCAAAACACGGATTTTTCAAGAATTTGGGAAATACCTTGTCAAGTATACCAAAATCAATGCAAGCAGGATGGGAAGGTGCAAAATCTGCGAATAAAGGTTTCTTTGGCAAACTAGGGGCTGCAATTAAACCTATAGGAAAAGCAATGCCGTTCTTAATGAACGTTTTGTGGTTAGCATCCTCTGTTCCTGATATTATCGAAAGAACAAAAGATGAAGGTATCTTTGGCGGAATAAAAGAAACAGGAAAAGCACTCGCTAATATGGCAATATTCTCAGTAAGTTCTGCGGTAGGTGCAACCTTCGGACTGGCAGGCATGTTAGGTTTGCCAATATTAGCAAGTATAGTTACAGGTCCAATTATAGGTCAGCCTTATTCTGTACAAAAAGCAGCAAAAGAAGAAGCATTAAAACAACAAAATCCTTTCATACAAGAACAAACTACCGGACAAAAACTTGATTATATGGCAGGATAAAAACTCTAAAATTACCCCCAAAACGAAAAAAAGTAATTTTAGTATATACTCCTTATATACCGCATATTTACTATGTTTCAGAGTGTAACAAAAAACGAAAATATTAAACAAAAAAGGCAATTTGATAAACAAAAAAATCTTTATATAAGTACGGGAATTAAAATTAAATAGTTGAAATCGAGG
>CACXGY010000095.1 GCA_902767275.1 uncultured bacterium
GCAGGTTTTGTCCTCGCGAACTCACTCCGTTCAGACACACTTCGGACACCATTCCCTTCGGGAATGATGTTTAGGCTACACCCTCAATATTGATTGTTCGAAATTATTCACAAATCTGATATCTATACTGAACAAATATTGTCGTAACCCATCCTCAGTCCTTCCCTTTTCAAGGGAAGGATGTCTTGTTCCTGCCCTTAGCAAGGGAAGGGTTAGGGAAGGGTTGCCAATTAAAAGACAATAAGACATTAAGTGAATGTTCCCTTTCCTTGTCAAGAGAAGAAAGCATATATTTTCTGTCTAACCTATAAAACTTGTTCTACTGATTGAGCATTTTTTTAAGGGTACATTTTTATTGTAATATTATCTCTAATATATTCTATCTGCTAATTTAACGAAAAAATATATTCATGGTATTATATTAACAATAGACAAGGGGAATGTATAACATGTTGGATTTTTTAATAAAGTTATTGGGCGGCTCAAATGAGCAAAAAATAAAAAGTATTTCCGGAATAATTGATCATATAAATGCATTAGAGCCTGAATTTGAACAATTAACAGATGATGAATTAAGAGAAAAAACAAATGAGTTCAGAGAGATACTTGCAGCAAGACCGACATCAACAGATTTTCGTGAAGATAGAAAACTGGAAAAAGAAGCATTGGATAAACTGTTGCCTGAAGCATTTGCGGTTGTTCGTGAGGCTGCAAAGCGTGTATTGAATATGCGACATTTTGATGTTCAATTAATGGGCGGATATTTTTTGCATAACGGTCAAATAGCAGAGATGAGAACAGGTGAAGGTAAAACTCTTGTAGCAACATTACCTGCTTATTTGAATGCATTAACAGGTAAAGGAGTTCATGTCATTACGGTCAATGATTATCTTGCAAAACGTGATAGTGAGTGGATGGGTAGAATATATAAGTTTTTAGGTTTGACCGTTGGGGTTATTTTGGCTGAAAACAGAGGGTATTCCGAGTATGATGATAAGCGTGCGGCATATGCGTGTGATATTACTTACGGTACAAATAATGAATTTGGGTTTGATTATTTAAGAGATAATATGGCGACCAGCAATGATATGCTCGTTCAAAGACCTTATAATTATGCGATTATTGACGAAGTCGACAGTATTTTGATTGATGAGGCAAGAACTCCATTGATTATTAGCGGAAAGTTAGAAAAGTCTGCGGATACTTATAAACTTATGGCAAAAATTGCACCTAAAATGCAAAAGGATATTGATTATGAGGTTGATGAAAAGAATAAAAATGTTATTCTAACAGAAGAAGGTATTGCAAAGGCAGAAGGTTTAATCGGTTGTAAGGATTTGTTCGATATATCAAATCAGTTTGCACATCATCTTTTACAAGCACTAAAAGCAAAAGAATTGTTTATAAAAGATACTGATTATGTGGTAAAAGATGGAGAGGTAATGATAGTTGATGAGTTTACCGGTCGTTTAATGGAAGGTCGTCGTTGGTCAGACGGGTTGCATCAGGCTGTCGAAGCAAAAGAACACGTAAAAATTCAAGATGAAACTCAAACTCTTGCAAGCATTACGTTTCAAAATTTGTTTAGACTTTACCCTAAGTTGTCCGGTATGACAGGTACTGCTATGACTGAAGAAGCAGAGTTTGGGAAAATTTATAATCTTGAAGTAACTGTTATCCCTACTAATAAAAAAGATATCAGAATAAATTATCCTGATGTTATTTATAAAACGGAAAATGCAAAGTTTAATGCAGTTGTAGAGGATATTATTGCTCAACACGAAAAGGGCAGACCTGTCCTTGTAGGTACAATTAGTATTGAAAAATCGGAGTATTTATCAAAGTTGCTCAAGAAACGTGGAATAAAACACAACGTATTGAATGCGAAATATCACGAAAAAGAAGCGTATATTATAGCACAAGCAGGCAGATTAGGTGCCGTGACAATTGCAACAAATATGGCGGGACGTGGTACAGATATTCTTTTAGGCGGTAATGCGGAATATTTAGCAAAAGATATGTTAGATACTCAAGGTATTACTCCTGAGGGAAATCCTGATTATGAAGAAAAGAAAAATGAAGCACTTGCTAAAGCAAGAGAAATTACTCAAGTTGAGCATGAACAGGTTGTTGAGGCAGGCGGGTTGCATGTAATAGGAACAGAACGTCATGAATCTCGTCGTATTGACAATCAGTTAAGAGGTCGTGCCGCTCGTCAAGGCGATCCGGGTTCAACAAGGTTTTTCTTGTCATTAGAAGATAATTTGATGAGAATATTTGGCGGTGACAAATTGATGAGTATTATGAATATGTTAAATGTTGAAGAAGATATGGCGATAGAATCTCCATTGATTTCTAAACAAATTCAATCTGCACAGAGAAAGGTTGAAACATATCATTTTGATATTCGTAAGAATGTCCTTGAATACGACGATGTGATGAATGTTCAGAGAGAAAAATTCTATGCTCAACGCAAACGTGTTTTGAATCAGGATAATTTATCCGAGGACATATTGTTTATGATGGATAGAGAACTGGACAGATTAATGAAAAGTTATATCTCTCCTGAGATGAACCCTGTTGATTATATTAATGATGATTTATCTGCCATGTTGAGAGAATTGCATTCAACAGTACCTCAAATTGATTTTATAAAAGTTGAGGATATAAAGGATATGCGTTATCACGAGATGTATGACAAGTTGCGTGAAGCGATGATGAATGCGTATCGTAACCATGAAACAGAAATAATAACATTCTATAATGATGTTATGTCACAGTATGAACAAGATTTTACACCACAGGAATTATATGCGGACAATAATATAATGCGTTCATTGGAAAGAGATGTTTTATTGCGTGTGGTTGATAACAAGTGGATTGATCATTTACACAATATTGATATGTTAAAAGAGGGTATCGGATTACGTGCATACGGACAAAAGGATCCGTTGATTGAATACAAAAAAGAAGCATACGATTTGTATAATAATATGATGCACGAGGTTCAAGGCGATACCGTTAGATATTTGTTCAGAACAAAGTTCGGTGTTCAATTTGTTTCTGATAGCAATGTGTAGAATGTAAATATTTTCAAAAATAAATAAAAAATAACGGTAGCGAAAAATCTACCGTTATTTTATTAGTAATAAATTATTCGTTAAAAATCCATCCGTTTGTTAAATCTGTTTTAATCTCTTTTAAGAATTTAAAATATATTGTATCCCCAGGTTTAAGGATTAGTTTTTCGCCTTTGAATACTTTTCTGAACCATGTCATGAATTTGCCTTTTTTCTTCGAAACATCTCCTGATAAATTAGTCAAGAAGTTTTGATCGTTAGGGGTGGTAATTGTTGTGGTTGTGAGTTGTATAACACCATTCGATCTAAAAAGTTTTCCTTTTTTAACATCTTGAAGGTATCCTTTGAACTTAGTGCCTTTATAAATGAGAATATATTTATCTCTGGTAACGTAGTTTTCATCGGCAATGGCACTAAATTCTTCTCCTTTAATAGAAGTTTGAGAAGAAAAACCGTTGTTTACAGTTATAGGAACGATAGCCCCTTTAGGAATAGTTCCGACAGAGCCTTGAATATAAGCGTTTTCAATAATATATCCGTCACCTGTTTTCTTTCTCATTGCTTCTGCAAGTTTTGCATTTGGGTTAAGTTTTGCTTGAATCATCATGTTGTTAAGAATTGCAGTGACTTCTGCTCTTGTAGCAGGGCGATCGGTGTCCATATAGTTTTTTCGTTCAGGTGTAGATGCAATCATATCAAGGATTTCTGCTTTACCTGCGGTTATAATGAACCATTCCGGAATATAGTTAACATCGGAATATTTTTTCTCTAAAACGGAGTAGGCTTTTTGTTTACTGATTTGTTCTGTTGTCAAAGAGTTAACGGCGATATTAATTGCTTCTCCTCTTGAAACCGGATCTTCCGGTCTGAATTTTTCTGAATCTTTATCGTTGGAGATTAAATCAAAATATACTGCTTTTTCAATAGCATCATAAGCCCAATAATCTCTGTCAATATCAGTAAAATTGATTGATTGAATAACGTTAGCATGCTCTTGTCCGAGTGCTTTAATCGCCATAGAAGCAAACTCTGCTCTTGTTACATTATCATCAGGTTTGAATGTTCCGTCAGGATATCCGATGACTATACTTTGTTCCGATAAATCTTTTATTTGCTCATAAGCCCAATGAGAGGTTGTCATATCAGAGAAAAATGCGAAGGCTCCCATACTTGAACTCAGTAGTAAGAATAATGTACCGATTATATTAATAATATATTTTTGCATAACATTTCTCCTTAGTAGTGTAATAATATTTTATATTATTGTTCAATTACAGGCAAAAAATTTACAATATCGGATGTTTTATAATATTCACTAAGTACATAATTAATGTTAAAATGAGAGTATGGATTTAGTTACAGAAGTAAAAAGAGCAGTTGAATTTACTAAAAATAATGAGTTTGTAAAGGCTGAGCGGATATATAAAACTTTGTTGAAGGATAATAAGGATAATCCGCTTATATTATCATTTTTGGGTCTTTTGTATCTCAATATGGGTTTGTATAAGAAAGCAGAAAAGTATTTAACTCTTGCGTATCAACTTCAGCATAATTTTGCTGTGGCGGAGGGATTGGCTTTAACAAAGTATTATTTGTCAAAGGAAACTGAATCAATAAAATATTTTGAAGAAGTTATAGATAAGACAAAGAGTTTTGATGTATTTGATAAGTATGTAAATATACTTTTGAATAATTTTAAGCATACAAAAGCGTTAACTTATGCAAAAAAATGTTATGAACTGTTTCCTTTAAAAAAAGAGTCAATTTTAAATTTGGTATATTCATATATGCATGTCGGAGAATTTAAGGAAGCTTTTTCATTATGCGAACAACTTGTAAAACAGTATCCGAAATATGGCGAGGGTTGGTTAAAGTTAGGTCTGATTTATGAAGTTTATTTGCATGATGAAAAAGTTGCAAAGATGTGTTATCAAAATGTGTTGAAATATGGAGATAAAGAAGCAGCATATTATAATCTTGCCGTTAATGCGAATAAGACAGGAGATTATGACAAGGCATTGGAATATTTAAAAAAGTTGAAGAAAACAAGTAATATAGAGGAAAGTTTTAATTTTTCCATGGCAGTTACGTATTTTAAAAAACGAATGTTTAAAAAAGCGTATCAATATTATGTAAAAAAAGAACAGGATTTGTTCGAGAAAGATAGTTTGGTACATCAACTTAAGCGGTTATGGGATGGGAAAGTATATAAAGATGAAATTTTGCTGATTTTTTGTGATCAGGGTGTAGGCGATTGTATTATGTTTGCTCGATATATTCCTTATGTTGCAAATAAATTCAAACGTGTGAAAGTTCTTGTCCGAAAATCAATAGTTGGTTTGTATAAACGCTCTTTCAAAGGGTTAAAGAATGTAGAATTTTATACAAAAGGGAAAAGGTTTCCGCATTATGATAAATCAGTGGTGTTATCGAATTTGCCGTATTATTTAAAAATGCCATTAAATAATATCCCGTCATCAAAAGGTTATATGATAGCAGATGCAGAAAAGATATCTGAGTATCAAAAGAGAATGCAATCGAATTCTTTTAAGGTCGGAATATGCTGGGAAGCAGGGTCTGCCGGATGGAGAGAGTTGTTGAACAGAACTCTTAATGTGTCTTTTTATGAGTCGTTTTTTAATATAAAAAATATTCAGTTTTATTCTTTACAGGTTAATCCGAGTTTAGATAATTATAAAAAGTATTCAGGTTTGATAGATTTAGGGACATCATTTAAGGATTTTGATGACACGGCAGGAGCAATAAAGAATTTGGATTTGGTAATAACAGTTGATACTTCTGTTGCTCATTTAGCGGGTGCTTTGGGGGTTAAGACTTTTATGCTGTTACCATATTGTCCTGATTGGAGATGGTTTGATAATGATAATAAAACCGAGTGGTATGATTCTATAAAGATATTTAAACAAAAAAATACTATGTCTTGGGATGATGTTATTGACAAGATTGAAAAAGAGTTGTATAAAAGATGTATAGTATAGTGGATATGTAAATATTTTTGTTACAAAGTAGCAAAAAGTAAAGGTTAGAAGCCTTAAATAAATCGAAAGAGGTCTTTAACATTATGAAAGTTTCTGCAGTCACAAATCAAAATCAAGCAATAGCAAGAGTATCAACACCACATTTTTGTTCAGATAACGCTTCGGGAGTAAAATCAGAAGATAATAAAATGAGCAAAAATACAAAGATAATGTTAGGAGCGACGGCTGTGGCAGCAGTTGTGATTGGCGGATTGTTGGTCGCAAAGGCTGTTAAAACCGGTAAGACGCCGGATGTAAAACCTAAGAAACCATATACAAAACCTGTTGTTGAAGTGATTGAGTAGGTTAGGGTATATTTGTTTGAAAAATTAAACCTGTTGTGTGTCGTTTGACATGCAGGTGGTTTTTTACTTTTTATTATAACAATAGAAATAGTTTTCCGCCAGCCGTAGGTCAGGCATTGCCTGACAAATAAACAAAACAATAAACGGGCATGGTTAATATGCTCGCTTGTTTGCGTTTTATGGATACACTTGTTATAATAAAACGTATGATTAGTGTTGAAAATTTAGAAAATGCATATATTACTTTGAAAGATTGTTACGATGCTTATGTGAAAAATCAATCATCCCCATTGATTGAATTTGTATCGGATTCTTGTGTAAAACGATTTGAGTATACTTTGGAAACGGCGTGGAAACTTCAAAAGAAAATACTTCAAAAAAAATATGCAAAACCGGAAGTTGAATTAACAATAAACAATATTTTCAGATATATGGAAGGCTATGGTTTTATAAAATCTTGGGAATCTTGGCGGGATTATTATAAAAAACGAAACGATACTGCCCATGAGTATAGTATTGTTAAATCAAGAAGATTACTCGAAATAATACCTGATTTTATTGTTGATGTTGAATTTTTAATTGGTAAATTAAAGGAAATTGCTGATGAAAATTAAGGGTGTTACCGAAAAAGAACAAGGAATAATAGATAAAATACTTGCTTCTTTTATCGATAAATATGACTTTTATGTTTATGGTTCAAGGGTCAAAGGCGATTTTTCAAAAGTATCTGATTTAGACGTAATGATTAAAGGTGCGAATAAGGTTGAATATGATGATATTGAAGTCTTAAAAACGTTATTTGATAATAGTAATTTACCATATATTGTGAATTTTGTTGATTATTATAGTCTTGATGAGCATTTTTATAACTTGATAAAAGACGATTTAGTTAAAATAAAGATGTAAGTGTAACACCATGTTACGGGATTGTGTAAACAAATGTAGGGGTAAATGCTGAATTCTGATTTAAATGTAACGTTTTATTGCTATATAGTGTAAAAAATTAAAGATTTTATAAAAAATGCCGTTATAAATAGTGGCATGTAGTATCAACATGTCGTGTCGCAACCAACAAAAATATTAGGATTTCATGTCTAATAGTGTAAGTGGTAATAGTAATAGTAATAACGAAATATCAATCAATGACCTTCAAAAGAAACTGGTTAACATTGAAGGAACTTCTTTTGAGAATAGCTCCTTAAAATCTATTTTTAATGCATATAATACAGAGAGGTCGGCTAAAAATAAAACGGAAGTTTTAAGTAGAGCAGAATTACAACAATTTGTAAATGACATAAAAAAATATGATCGACAAGGAAATAAGAACGGAATTATCGATATAGATGAAGCAGAAATGTTTGTTCAGGATTTTAATTCGAAACATACAGACAAACAAATAAAAGTAGATGATGTATTTAATTTCGTTAGACGTATTTTTAAAAGATATGAATATTTCAATGAAAATACAAGTTCAGAATTAATGAAAGAAAATCTTGCAGTAGGAGAACCATTATCACAAAAAACTATTCAACTAAGAGGGTTAGTTGATGGAAAAATTAGAACAATCAGTGTGTCAATAAAATTGCATGCTACAAATCATAAAAAATATGTTCATCAATATTTATTTAATGTTCAAAGTGGAGAAGAATATGCTGATGCAATTGCAAAAGAATTTGGATATGATGACATCAATGCGTTTATTAGTGCCTCTTTGAGTAAGCCTGATTCACAATCTTATGATATTAATTTTTCTCCAAACTATAAGAATACAAAAGCAACAGATACCGTTGGTGGAGAATCTAACGTGGGTTTTTTTGTCGGAAAAGCAGAAAATGTAGACGAAGATATAATAATAGTTCCCCATGACTTAAGTAGAGATCCAAGAATAACGTTTGAAGAATATAATAAACCCGAAGTTCAGAAAACTATTAATGAGTTTATAGCATATTTAGAAGAAACTATTATCTCTGCAGAAAACAATCTTGATGATGTGTTAGCACAAGAGGGTATTACCGGTTGGATTGCGGACGTAGTTAGTCATATTTGGAATAATAAATATTCTATTGCAAACACCGGTAATACAGAAAGTCAAATGAAAGAGATGTTGGTTGAAGCAAAGGCTATGTTGGAGAAATTTAAAAACGAACAAGACAATTCACTCGAAGGAATAGTGCTTCATAAAGATTTTGGTGCATATTTTAAAGAGTTTACAAATGGTATTGAATTTGACTATAGAAAAGTGAGAAATTTTCTCGACGAACAAGAAGGCTATATAAGGAAACAGTCTGTGTTAAGTATGTATCATTATGTTAATGATTATATGTTTGATGTTATAAAAAAATACGAAAAATATTATAATTCTAATAAATATTACGAGCAACATCCTGAAAGAAAGCCTGATCCATTATCCCCTATCCCTTGCGGAACAACAAATTCAGCGGTTGGTAATTATTATACAATGAAACAAAATTATTCAACTGCTTGTACCGAGATGTATAATATTTTTCATAATTTTTTGAATATTTCCAGAGAAGAATTTGATGGTATGATTCAAGAATTAGAAAAAAACGGTCAAAATCCGGCAATATATGTAAGGACCTTTGCAAATATTATTAAAACAGCAACTGAAAAAGAAACAATGTCTGTTTTAGGTTTAAGTAGTTTGAATAAAATAAATGAATATGAAGAACAAGTACAAAAAAATTATAATTATGTAAAAAGTGATGCAATTGGAAGAAAAGGAGATTTATTAAGGAGAATTGATGATTATCACAGTTCACAAATTATAGGAAGTGCTGTCGTAAGTGGTATTATTCAGATAGCCTTATATTCAGGGGGATTGGCAGTTCTTGGTAGTGCTCTTTCATTATCTGCAGGTGTAGCATCAGGATTGTCTTATTCGGGTTCATATTTGGCAGTAGAAGTTGTAGATAGATTAACTAATGGAATAGATAATAGAGAAGATTTATATAGTTATGATGCAATATTAGAGTTAACAAGTAATGCCGGAGTAGAATATGCAGCAGGACATCTATTTGACGGAATATTAAAAGCAAGATTGTTCAGTGCTGTCGAGAAAAAAGCATTAGATTGTGAAAAATCGTTGACAGAGGTAGTAGTGACTCCTGAAAAACTTGATGAAATTGGTTTATCTGCTGTAACGAAAGCTAATACAAGATTTGATGCAAATAAATTAATAGAAATTATGGGAGTAAGAGGTGTTGCAGCAGGCATAGGTGGTACAAAAGATGGAACAAAAGAAATTTTTAAAGAAACATTAAAAAGAAAATATTCAATTAGTGATATAAGTGCTGCTTTCATTATCGGTGCAATCTCAAATGCATTTTTTATCAGATTTAAAAATGCTGATTTCGCAAAAAAAGATCATAGAATTATTGGGAAATTTTTTGAGAAATCGCCTAAAAAAGTTATTAAGAATGATTTAAAATATTCAGAAGAAGTATTAGATAAAAAAGAGCAATTATATTTTGAAAATTTATTAATTGATATCAGAACCCATATTATAAATGAAATTAGACAAAATATTGATAAATCTGGATCTAAAGAAAGTTTAGAATTTATAAATAATAATGAGGATGCGATTAATAAAATTATACTTGATCAATATTTTTTAGAATACTTGCTTTAAGGTATGACAATTATATTGTAAATTTTATTTAAAATTTAGGTCAAAAAAGGCAATTTTTATATAAAAAAATATTTAAATAAGGTATAGTGTGAAAAATTGGAGTGTGTAATGGAATTACAAAAATCAAATACCAATTTTGGGATGGCATATATAAGCCCAAGAACAAAGGATTTAAAGCATTTTCAAAAATATATGTCCAGTGTAACAGGGAAAATTGATGTAAGAGCGATGGGAGATTTTGTAGTTCAACAAGCAAAGAATAAGCATGTCGATATGCAATATAGGCACACTAAAAATGGAGATTTCTTTGAAATTGTATCAAATCTTGATCCGAGTAAAATAGTAAAAGTTCCTTGTAATAATACAAAAAAAGAAGTTTCAAATAATTTAATCAGAAGAGTAAAGGAATGGTATAAAAACTTTAATTCTCTTAAATTTGAAATTGAAAAGACCGGATCTTGGGATAATCTGCCGGCAGAACTTAAAGAAGCAGGAGAAATTGCAAATAAAATGGAAAGAGAACTTGTCTGAATATAAATTTGTATGTATTTAAATATGTGATAATATTTATCATATTTCGTACTAAATAGACAACATAAATATACCTCCAAGCGGGCATGATTAATATGCCCGTTTTTAATTCATGTTTCCTTATTACATTCATGCCCATTTTGTGTCCTGAATATCATGTCGCTGTCTTAATTTGCGGGTTTGTCAAGTTTTTGTAAAGGTTTGTAAATCTCTGTAATTCAATGGACAAGGCGACATGCGTAAAAATAAGAAAAAATTTAAAAAAATATAATATTCCCACTTGATTTTAAAAATTTAAGTAGTAGTATATATATTGTGCCTGGGACACAGAGGAACCCGAACGGTTGAGGGGATGATGATAGTCTTGAACAGTGCACCAATGAACATTAAAACAACCGAAATTAGTCGAAATATTGTCAGGTTAAGATTTGTAAATAGCATTCAAAAGCATGACTTGACAAAATCTTTTAAAGAGATAAGATAGATAAGCACGGTTTATGGTGCAGAGGAATTAGACACTGGCAAAATTGAATAGTTATATTTTGTTGTGTAAAAAGAATTGTTCTCGAACATTGAAAATAGAATAGCTGAAAACAACATAACTAGTTTATGTGACAATATACTTGTTGATTTCAAAAATGACAGACA
>CACXGY010000096.1 GCA_902767275.1 uncultured bacterium
GGTAACAATGAAAGACGGAATTCATCCAGATTATAAAAAAACTGTTATCAAATGTGTATGCGGTAACGAAATAGAAACAGGTTCTGTAGTTGGTGATATTACAGTTGAAATTTGTAACAATTGCCACCCGTTCTATACAGGACAACAAAAAATCCTTGACTCTGAAGGTAGAGTTGAAAGATTTAATAAACGTTACGGCAAAAAGAACTAATAGTTTTCAAACGTTAAGATTTTACAAAAAAAAGAACTTCACAGTTTGCCCTGAGAAGTTCTTTTTTATATAATATGAAAAAATAAAATTTGGGAGAGAGAAAATGAATAATAAAGTAGAAGTTAAACTTATAGCAAAACCTGAAAATTTGCTTAAAACAATTTATACTGCTTGCAGAACTTGTTATAGTGCTGATAGCCCGATAAATATTTATGACAGTACTGATGACGAAGAAAAAATGTTAAATTTAATAAGCAAGGTTATATCTTCTGGACATTATTCAACAATAGAACATATACAGGTTAGTTTTGCAATTTCTAATGTTTCAAGAGCGTGCACACACCAACTTGTCAGACACAGACACATGTCTTTTTCTCAAAAATCTCAACGTTATGTGAAAGAAAAAGGTCAATTTGACTACATTATTCCTCCTACAATAGAAAAAAATCCCGAACTAAAAGAAAGATTCGAACAGTTTATGGGAGAAATTTCTAAGACGTATCTTGAATTTACAGAAGCGGGGATTCCGGCAGAAGATGCAAGATTTGTTCTTCCTAATGCGGCCGCAAGTTCTCTTGTCGCAAGTTTGAACCTTAGAGAAATGATACATCTTGCTAATTTAAGATTGTGTACAAGGGCTCAATATGAAATAAGAATGATGACAAAGGCTATGTGTGATGCTTTAATTGAAGAAGAACCATGGCTAAAAGATTATTTAGTGCCTAAATGCGTAAGATTAGGTTATTGCGATGAAGCAAAATCTTGCGGTAGAATGCCGAAAAAAGAGGATGTTCTGGCTAAATAAAAATGATTAGTTTTGATTATTTAACTTTAAAAGCATTTTATGAAGAAAATAATGATTTTTTCTGCGGGGCAAGGCTTCAAAAAATTCAACAACCTACTCGCAGGGATTTTGTATTGACTTTAAGAGGGAATAACGAAACTAGAAAATTATATATTAATATCGACCCTCAAGTTTATCATATATGTTTTTTATCTGATAAAACATCAAAAAGAAGGAATATTACCATTCCAAAGAAACCGCCAATGTTTTGCATGTTATTAAGAAAGCACTTGGAAGGTTATAAAATAACAAAGGTTAATGTTCCTCCTTATGAAAGAATTTTTGAAATTTACTTTGAGTCATATAATGAACTCAACGAAAAAATTAACCTTTGTCTTGCAATTGAGTTGATGGGGAAATATTCTAATGTAATACTTTATAATTCTTCAACAAATATTATTATAGGTTGTGCTCATAATGTCGGGTCTGAAAAAAGTCGTGACAGAGAATTAGCAGGAACCCTTCCTTATGTGTACCCTCCCAAACAACAAAAATCTGATATTCTGCACTATTTGGGAACACTTAATTATGATTGTTTAAACGATGATTTTATGGGTATATCATTGGCTTTAGAAGCAATGTTTAAAAAACATTCCGTATCTCTGGAGCAAATAAAAGACTATATCGAATTAAAAAAAACTTTGTCTCCTGCTTATAACGAAAAAGAATTCTCTGTGTATTCCGAACTTTTAAATAATCCTATAAAAGTAAGTTCCGTAAATGAAATGATTGATGAATACTATTCAAATATTCAGGAACAAATTATTAAGCGTGCATTAAGATTAAAACTAAAAAATATTATTAATCCACATTACAAGAAACAAAAAACATCGTCTGAAAAATTATTGCAACAATTAACAAAAAAAAATAACGCATCTAAATACAAAAAATATGCCGATTTGATAATGTCAAATTTATACAATTCAAACGACTATACAAAAGTTTTAAAATTAATCGATTGGGAATCAAATGAAGAAGTTGAAATCCCTCTTGATGAAACAAAAACATTGAAAGAAAACTCTCAAAAATATTATGCACTCTATTCAAAATCAAAAAATGCGAAAGAAAAATTATCTGAGTTATTAAATACTTCGCAAGAACAGCAAAAATATTTAGAACAACTATTATACACAATAGACAATGCAACTACTTTGACAGAATTATATGAAATACTTTCCGAATGTGAAGATTTGGGCTATATTTCAAAACCTGAAACTAATATAAAAGATAAAGATATAAATGTCGACTCCACTCAAATAAACGGATTTAAAATCTATATAGGAAAGAATAACAGACAAAATGATTTAATCGTTTCAAAGTTATCCTCCGCAGATGATTATTGGTTTCACACTCAAAACTGTCCCGGCTCACATATTTTGTTAAAAATATCTGATAATAAACAACCAGACGAAGCAACAATATATGAGTGCTGCAAACTTGCCAAACAATACTCCGCAGCATCAAAAAACACAAAAGCCGGAGTTATTTATACAAAACGAAAATATTTAAAGAAACCACCTCATGCAAATCTTGGTTATGTCATATATAAAAACGAAAAAGAAATAATTGTAAATGAAGTATAACCCTTGTTGTAATTGACTTTTAAAATTTATGTTAAGAAATGTTACACAAATAAAACAAAAAAGTCAATTCTTAAAGACAAAAAAACTTTATATAAATGTAAGGTTAAAGGTTAGATAAAACAATAAGGTTAGTTAAAATTTTTAGTTAGGTTGATTAAATTGAACGATTAACAAGTTAGGTTTTAAGTTAATCAAAAGTTCAAAGAACAATAGTCACTAAAAAGATTTACAACCGAGTTGTAAATCTAAAAGTCTTACAAATAAAATAGATAGGTTTAGTTTAGGTTATAGTAAAGGTAGGTTTATTATGGGTTTCTTACTAATGATTTCAAGAAAAATGCAATTGGAAGAAAGAAAAAACAATCTTGAATTCCAAATGACAACGTTAAACAGCAAAATAAGCGATTTAACAAGTTACGCATCAATTTTAGCACAAGATTCAGTATCACTCTCAGATATCGCTTCACTCCCACCATCATTATTCTCACAAGGGATGTTGGATTTGACAAACAGTCACTTGCAAGCCCAACAAATTGCACAAATGCAATTCGGTCAAGCGATGAGTGCAGGATTGTTCGGACAAGGCGATAACATCTTCGTTCAACAAATAACTCAACAAAAGATGTACGAAAATGCCAGAAAACAAATTCAAAAACAACTTCAAGCAAGAATGAATGAAGAAGAAAAATCAATAAAAGCACAACAAACAAGATTACAAGCACAAATTGATTTAACACAAAATGAACTCGATAAAGTTTCACAACAAGCCGGTAAAGATGCAGAAAACGCAGTTTGCGGATTCGGACTCAGAGGCTAAACAACAAACCCATAAACCACCCTTTACTATAACCTAAATTAAAACAAACCAAACCTTAAATCTAAAATAAAACCAAACAAATCAATCTACTTAATAACCAATAATAAACTAAATTCCTTAGCCTCTTAAAGTAAAGAGGCATTTTTTTTGCGTAAAAATACCACTGCATTTTATATCATAATCCTCTATAGGAAGGCACTCAGTTAATAATTCTTCAGGAATTACAATCATACTTAGTCCCTTATAATCAGTCAGCAATCTGTCATAATATCCGCCGCCATAACCTAAACGATAGAAATTTTTATCTGCAAAAAGAGCAGGCACAAATATTATATCAATGGTGTTCTTATCGACAGAATTTGTTATAGGCTCTTTTATATTCAACGATGATATTTTAAGTTTATCATTTTTGTTCCATGGGCAACATTCAATCATATTTTCTTTTACTCTGGGAAGAAAGAACTCTTTATTATCTTCTGCTAACGGTAACAAATTTATTTCATTTTTTAATGGATAAAATATCATTATTTTAGTTGCATTTTTATAAATCTCAGATTTTCTTATGTTAGAAACAATCTCAGAACTAATTTCACTAAGATTTAAAGTTTTTCTTATATTTTTTGCTTGTTCTCTTAATTTAGTTTTATAATTCATGATTTTAAGATACAATAAAATACGAAAGAGGTAAATGTATAATGAGTGAATTAGTAAATCCTTTATGGGATGAACACGGATATATACAAGTGTACACAGGAGATGGCAAGGGCAAAACCACAGCATCTCTCGGGCTTGCTATGCGGGCATTGGGTCGAGATTGGAAAGTACTTTTAATAATGTTTACCAAAGGTGGTACTAATTACGGAGAATTAAATTCATTTAGAAATTTATCTGATAAAATTCGGGCGAATCTAACTATAATGCAAGCAGGTCTTGACAGAATAGTTTATTCAAACAATATAACCGAAGAAGACAGAAAAGTTATTCACAATGGCTGGGAGGTTGCAAAGCGTGCTATAGAGAATGATGAGTATAAACTTATTATTCTTGATGAGTTAAATATTGCTATTGCACTCGGAATAGTTGACGTAGATGAAGTATTAGAAGTATTAAAAAATAAGCCTGATAATATGGAGATAGTTTTAACAGGACGCAATGCACATCCTAAAATAATTGAGGCTGCACATTTGGTATCAAAAATAGAACCGGTAAAACACTACTGGGATATCGGAGTTTCAGCAAGAAAAGGTATTGAATACTAAAATTTTATGCGTATGCTATTGCTTCTCTGTCAGGAGCAATGTAGTCCAAAGGATTTACAACGTTATATATAGAACTTGTTTGTGTTGCGAGTTCTCTTAACTGGTTGTATGAATACGTTTGTCCGGTAGAAGGATTTGTTCTGTATTCCGGTGTACCGTTGTTTCCGTATGTATATTTAAGTACATTGCTTGCAATATCTGCGTAACCCATTGATATATTTCTCCGTCCTATTCTATCTCTTGTATATATAAAGTATATATAATTATAATTGTTGCTAAAATCAACTTTTTTTATTAACGAATGTTAACAATAAAAAATTATTCTTATTTTAAAAAAGAGACGAATCTTAATTTTATATTGCTTAACATACGGGTACAAACTTACAAAATTATGTCATAATAGAATAAATAAGTGGAGGAGTTTAAAATGAAAGATAAAACGTTTTTAATGATACCGGGCCCTACACCTGTACCTGAATCTGTAATGATGGAAATAGCAAAACACCCTATTGGGCACAGAAGCAGTGAATTTTCCGCCGTATTGGAAAGAGTTTATTCTAACTTAAAATATGTATTCCAAACAGAGAATGATGTTTTTGTTTATACATCAAGCGGAACAGGTGCAATGTGTGCAGCATTGGAAAACCTTGTAAACGAAGGTGATCATGTTTTATCTTTAGTGTTAGGTAACTTTGGTAATCGTTGGGCAAAAATAGCAGAAGCAAGAGGTGCTATTGTTGAAAAAATCGAGGTTGAAACAGGTAACGTTATTGACCCTGAAGTTTTAAGAAAAAGATTGGCTGAAGATACAAATAAAGAAATAAAAATTGTAACACTGACTCATAGTGAAACTTCAACCGGTGCAGCAAACGATATTAAGACTCTTTGTTCCATAATTAGAGAACACGGAGCGTTATCTGTTGTTGACGGTGTTACATCAGTTTGTGCTATGGAATGTAAACCTGATGAATGGGGGATTGATGTTCTTGTATCAGGTTCACAAAAAGGATTTATGATTCCTCCGGGATTAGCATTTTTGACGGCTAATGACAGAGCATGGAAAGTATATGAAGAATGCAAACACCCAAGTTTTTACTGGGATTGGGCAGCATACAGAAAATCAACAAGAGCAAACTCCACTCCGTTTACGCCTGCCGTTAATTTATTTGTAGGTCTGGACAAAGCACTTGAAATGATTAAAGAAGAAGGAATTGAAAATATGAATGCCCGTCACAGACGTCACGCAATGGCTTTAAGGAAAGCGGTTAAGGCAATAGGACTTGAACTTGTTGTCAAAGATGACTCACATGCAAGCCATTCTATAACATCAATTTACCCTCCTGAAGGGATTTCTGTACCTGATATAAGAAAAACAATAACAAAAGATTTTGATATTGTTGTTGCAAACGGTCAAAATGCACTAAAAGATAAAATATTCAGAATGGGAACATTAGGTTTTGTTTGTGACAGAGATGTTATCTCTGCAGTTGGTGCATTAGAGGCAACTTTATACAAATTAGGCTACAAGTTTGAACTTGGCAAAGGTGTTGCAACAGTAATTGAAGAACTTACAAAAGGGTAAGATATGAATATCGACAAAGTAAATATGACGATTTTTGGAGCAGGAAATGTACAATTGACCAGAATTGCTCCCGAGAGCGTTTCAAGTCTAAAAGCAATTAAAAAGATTGCAGAAGATAAAGGAATGGATATCTTTATATCTAAAAATAAAGAATCAAAATTCCTTCCCAAAGAAGATATGTTCCTTATCTTAGCAACAAAAGAACGTCCTATTATTACACGTGGGTTCTTTGAAATAGGCAAAGAGACTCAACATGGAGCCAATATAACAATCTTAAACAAAGATATAAATAAAAAAGATTTTGGCATAAAAATATACAATGCAACAATGAATGCAATTGAGGCACTTGAGAACAAACTAAAAAAGTAAATATATCAATAACAAGGAGAAATAATGAAAGTATTAGTTACAGATAAAATAAATGAAGCAGCCGGTAAGATTATTGAAGCGGCTGCAGAGGTGGATTTTTTACCTACAATGAGTGAAGAAGAATTAGTAAAAGTAATTCCTCAATATGATGCACTTATGGTTAGGAGTCAGACAAAAGTAACGCCTGCAATCATTGAAGCGGGTAAAAACCTAAAGATAATTGGTCGTGCAGGAGTTGGAGTTGATAATATCAATCTTGAATCAGCAACTCAAAATGGTATAATTGTTGTAAACTCTCCTGACGGAAACACAATGGCGGCATCAGAACACACAATAGCACTAATGCTTGCAATGGCTAGAAATATTGCACCTGCCGCTTGTTCTACAAAAGAAGGGAAATGGGATCGCTCAAAATTTACAGGAACTGAACTTTACAAAAAGACTCTTGGGGTTATTGGTTTAGGTAAAATCGGATCTCACGTTGCTGAAGTTGCTCTCGCATTAGGGATGAAAGTTGTTGTATATGATCCGTTTACTTCAAAAGAAATCGTAGAGAAAATGGGTGGAGAATACATTGAAAAACTTGATGATTTCTGGGGAAGATGTGACTTTATAACAGTTCACGTTCCTAAAACAAAAGACACAGTTAATATGATTAACAAAGACACTATTGCAAAAATGAAAAAAGGTGTACGACTTGTAAACTGTGCAAGAGGCGGTATCATAAACGAAACAGACCTGAAAGATGCGATAAACTCCGGCTATGTTGCAGGGGCTGCAATTGATGTTTATGAAAATGAACCGAATATTGAAACTTGCCCGCTATTAGAGTGTGAAAAGAATATTGTTCTAACTCCGCACTTAGGTGCAAGTACAACAGAGGCTCAATTAAATGTAGCAATTGATGTTGCGGAACAAATCAAAGAAGTTTTATCAGGCGGTTCGGCATCATCTGCTGTAAATATCCCGTCATTAAGACCTGATAAGTTAGAACCTGTAAAAGACTATATGCAAATAGCAGAAAATTCAGGAGAACTTGCAGTTCAACTTTCAACAGGAGTTATCAAATCAATAGAAATTACTGCACAAGGTGATTTGGCTGATTTAGACATACAACCTCTTGAAGTTGCCGTTATGAAAGGCGCTCTCTCTGCAAGACTGGAAGGTGTTAATTACGTTAACGCTCCTGTTATTGCAAAGAAACGTGGTATTGATATTATCTCAAGCCGTTCAAAAGTAAAATGTAACTATGCAGGACTCTTGACAATAAAATTAACTACAGATAAAGAAACAACAACCGTTGCAGGGGCATTAATAGCAAAAGATATTCCAAGAATTGTTAAAATTAATGATTATGGAACAACTATAAGACCTGAAAAACACATGGTTATTGTTCCTCACGAAAATAAACCGTCAATGATTGCAAAAGTTGCACAAGTTATCGGGGAAAATAATATCAACATCGGTTCTATGAACGTTGTTCAAAAGAACGATAAACACGAAACCGAATCAATAATGGTTATCAACATTGATACTGAAGTTGATGAAAAGACCCTTAACGCAATTAATAATATTGACGGGGTTCATAATCCTAAATACGTTAAATTAACAGCATAGAGGGGTAAATTATAGTAGGGTGCGTCGTTTGACGCACCAACATCAATAAGGGTACAAAATGACAAACAAACTTGCAGTATTTGATTTTGACTCAACAATAATGGATGGGGAAACGTTAGAATTTTTCGCCAGAGAAATTGGTATTGCAGAAAAAGTCAGAGCAATAACGGATAAGGCAATGCGTGGAGAGTTGGACTTTTTTGAAAGTCTGACGGAACGTGTTTCATATCTAAAAGGATTACCGGTCGGCAAAATTGACGAAATTTGTACTCATTTACCCCTTATGAACGGTGCAGAAAAAGTAATCAAAGGATTAAAAGAAAAAGGCTACAAGGTTGTTTGTTTTTCAGGCGGATTCAAAAATGCAACAATTCCTTTTTGTGAAAAGTTAGGGATTGACGCAGAATTTTCAAATATTTTGCACTCAAAAGACGGGATATTAACAGGTCAGGTCGGCGGAGAGATGATGTTTAATGATAGTAAGGGGCAAATGCTGTTAAGATTACAAAAACTGCTTGATGTAACACAGGAAAACACTCTGACTGTTGGCGACGGAGCAAATGATTTGAGCATGTTTAAATATGCAGGTAAACGTGTTGCCTTTTGTGCAAAACCAATTCTTAAAGAAAACGCAAATATAATTGTAGAAAATAAAGATTTGTCAAAAATTTTAAATTACATAAAATGATTAAATTTGACAAAATTAATAAGTTTTTTTATAATAGTCTTGTTAGACTTATCTAACAAAATCACGAGGGATTAAAATGAGAGTTTGTTCAATCATCAACTATCAAGGGGTAAATAATATTTATTCTAAAAAAGAAATTGTGCCAAAAAATTCTGCTATGGCAAAATCAAAATCTTTTGACAGCGTTAGTTTTTCATGTAAAACCCCTTTGTCTCCAAAACAAATTGAGCAAATGAATGATTTAAAAGTCTTTCATCATCATATTTACGAATTCAAAAAAGGAATTAGGACTCTTATTTTAACAACAGAAAAATCAAAACATAAACAGGCTATAGAACAAAAATTAAAAAAAGAAAATATTGATTATGTCATTCACGATGTTGATAAAAATAAAATAAACGTTTTCTTTGGAGAAAAGCCTTGTGTTGATGTAGTAAAAACACTCAACCCCAAATTGAATGAACATACTCCGCAAGAAGATTTTATGCTGGGGATATTATTAGGCTACGATAAGGTTAAACAGTGTGAAAGATATCTTGATTTTAGAGCACGGGCTAAACAGAAATGGTCTCAATAAAATCCTCCACCTTTTTTATAAATTCTTCTTTTGTTGAATTATTCTCAATTACATAATCGGATTTTTTTATTTTTTCGTTTTGAGAGGATTGTGACGCAATTCGCTTTTGAGCATATTCTTTTGTATAACCGTTTCTATTCATCAAACGTTCTAATCGTATATTGTCTTCAGATTTAACAAAAATTATTTTATCAAAGTTCTTTTCCCAACCGACCTCGAATAACAAAGGAACTGAAACAAATATCATTTTTTCATCTTTAAAAGTTTCAAAAGCGGTTTTAATTTCTTCAAGAATAAGCGGATGAACGATTCCTTCAAGTTTTTGTTTTAATTCACTATCATTAAAAACTAGTTTCCCTAACTTTTCTCTTGAAAGTCTGCCGTATTCAAAAACATCATAATCAGAAAATGCTTTTGCAACATCGGGTTTATCCATAAGAACATCATGTGCCATTAAATCCGAATCAAGCACAACAAAACCGTGTTTATCCAAAACTCGTTCCATTTCAGACTTGCCTGAAGCAATATTCCCTACTATTGCATATTTAATCATCTTTTACCTTCACTAACTTTTTCAAATATTGTCTTAAATCTTTTATCTGTGCAGGTTTAATCGGCTTTATCTGACCCCGTTTTAAACCATCAATAGAAATTGTTGCGTGCTGTATTCGTTTTAAAGAAATAACAGGATGTCCCAAATAATCAAACATTTTTCTAATCTGACGATTTAGGCCTTGGGTTAAAATAACCTGAAGCATTGTAGAATCTTTATCAAACTCAATTATTTGAGCCTCTGCATAAGCAATTTTATTCTTTTCTATTTCTATTCCCTTGTATAACGTATCTAAATCATTTACCCCGACTTTACCTTCAACAGATACAATATAGACCTTATTAACCTTAACGGAGGGATGCGTTAACTGATTTATTAAATCTCCATCATTTGTCATAATTAATAATCCGGTAGAATCTTTGTCCAGTCTGCCGACAGGTTTTAATTCCGCTAATTCTTTCGGAATTATATCATATATAGTTTTTCTTCCTTTTTCATCATCTGACGTTGTTATATAACCGGCAGGCTTATAGAACTTATAATAACTCAACTTTTTAGGGCGAATAAGTACTTTATTAACAAAGACTTTATCTTTTTCTCCTACTTGAAAGCCTAACTCTTTAACGATTTTTCCGTTTACATTAACAACACCTGATTCTATGAGTTCATCCGCTTTCCTTCTGGAACACAGACCCGAAGATGCAATGTATTTGTTTAATCGTTGCATATAATATCCTCATTAAATTTATCTTTTATCATATCAGGCAATCTTCTGTATAATTTACCCTCATTAGTAACCGCAACGACAACAACCTCTGCATCTGTATATACTTGCTCAGTTTCAGCATTCATTATTACCTGATTAAATGTAACAGAAAAGGGAGATATTTTAGTTACTTTTGTCACAACAGAAAACTTTTCATCAAGTTTCGCTGACGACTTATAACGTATATTTATATTCGCAACTGGAATTGCTATATCATTCTTTTTTAATTCAACTAAATCAAGCCCCAATTCATCACAAAAAAGAACTCGCCCCTTTTCCATCCATCTTAAATATGTGCCGTGCCATACAACTCCATAAGCATCTGTATCTGCATAATATACTTTATCTGTAAATATGTGTTTCATAACTCAATTGTAGCATAAACTATAAATTAAAAATAATTATTTTAAATTTATAAAAATAGTATTAGTCGAAAAATTTTACAATTATACTAGCAAATTTTTTTTTGTTTAATTTTTAAAACAGCAAGGTAATATATGAATATTCAAATTAGTACTAATTTCAATCAACAACCATCTTATGCTTTTGGAGAAAAAGTTTCGTTTCAAAAGCAATTTTGTCGTGTTCCGGATTGTGACAAATTTGAAATGTCAACGAACCCTACATTTACAGGGAAAAAAGTTAACAGAAAAGAACAAAAGAAGATAGAGGAAACTTTAAAAAATATTGACGGATTACACGATCCATACAGTGATGTAATAATGATTTCTTCTAAAAAATATAAAAGTTTTCAATCAAAACTTAATCACAGAAATAATGCATCTGCAGCAATATATCTTTTAAATGATTATACTCAACATATGTTTCCATCAGACAAAGATATGTTTGAGATAATAAAACAACAATCAAAAAGTATGGAACAATATTATAATAAAAGTGATATTACTTTTCATACGATTTTACAAGAATTAGAACCTAAAGCAAAAGTCAGACTTATCAATGATCAATTCGATGTAATTGATAATATTAGAGAGATTTCTCAAAATAAATTACCTATACAATACCAAAAAGAGGTCGAATCGTATTTAACAATTATTGAAAAAGATATTTACTATGATAGATTTAGAATCAAACCATCTATAAAAATGCTGAGAAATTTATATGACGAAGTTCCAAATAAAGAAGTTGTTGATGAAATAATAAAAGAAACAAGAAATTTCCCTAATACAGCAACAAATACCGATGCTTTTATAGTAAAAAATGCAAATAAAACCCATAAAGAAATTGCAGAATTGTTGGTTAGTCCATCTCTTGTATCAATAGAACATATAAAACCATCTTCCATGAATGGAGAAAGTAAAGGTGCAAATTATCTTGCAGCAAGCCGACGGATGAATAACCTCAGAAGTTCAATGCCATTTGAAGAATTTATTGATAGATTTCCTGAAATTCCGCAATGCACTCAAAGATATATGGATGATTTAATCACAAAAATTAATCGTGGCGGATTATATCAGGTTGCTCTGACAATTCCTGATGTCAAACAAAGTCTGTTAGATGAATCTCACGGACTGATAGATGTTGATATTTCTGCTTTAAATCCTGATGTACTTAAAAAGATTGATGATTTTAAAGACTTGATAGGGAATCTGATTTCACATTTTAAAAAAGAAGAAACTACTTAATCTTTCTTTTTTAATAACAATAAAATATTAAGAATTTGAGCAAAGAAATAATATTTGATATAGTGATATTATGTTAGATAAGTACTTGGATTTTTTAGAATATTTAATGGGGAGTTTAAATAAGTATTTTTCTGCCCAAGCACCATACATTGAGTGTAAAATGGGTTGTGCAAAGTGCTGTTCTAACGGAGATTACCCATTCTCAGAAATAGAAGTAGAACTATTAAAAATCGGATTCAATTCTTTAGATGAAGAAAAAAAGTCCGTTATTCTTAACAATATTAAACGAATTAAAGAAGAAAAAAAGAATTCTGATAAAACTCCTTTTACATATAAATGTCCTTTTTTGATTGATAATGTATGTTCTGTTTATGAGTACAGAGGAATTATTTGCAGAACATTCGGTCTTATTTATTTAAAAGAAGGTTCAAAGATGCAAATACCTTTTTGTGCCTATGAGGGTTTAAATTATTCAAAAGTTTTAGACAAAGAAAAAGATATGCTAATGGCGGAAAAAATGAAAGAGTTAGGTATAGAAGTTGAACCTAAGGCATATAATATTCATTATGATTTTTTGACCGACGACAAAGTTTCTCATGCTTTTCAGTTTGAGTATGGAGAAAAAGGTTCTCTTATTGATTTATTAAGCAAAGATAAATTTTTTAATAAGTAGCAAATTATAAATTTAGAGGTTTTATATTATCAGGAAGGTAGTATAAAATGAATGTACGTCGATTAAATAACGTTAGAAACTATGCAGTAGGGGTAATATGTACTCTAATGCCATTAGAAACATCTCATGTTGTTCAAACGGCTTGCAAAAATGAAATTTCTTTAAATAAGACGAATAATATAAGCGATTTTGTCTCTGAATTAAAAAAGAGAGATAAGGCTACTAAAAAAATGTTTATGGATACTAACGAATTAATAAATCGTGTTCAAATAAGAGATTCTATTAACAGACCGAGATTATCTAATCCTACGTTAAGAACGGATGTATCAAAGACAAGATATAGAGGGAATCCTCAGTTCTTAGATAATTATTTGGGCGGAGTGTTAGAAGGAAAAGGTCAACAATTTTATGATGCTCAAGAAAAATATGGTATAAATGCTTCTTTTTTAATTGCAATTGCTAAACACGAATCAGGAAACGGAACATCGGATTTTGCAAGAAACAGATGTAACATAGCAGGAATGAGAAATAAAAACAGTTATATGTATTTTTCATCCGTAAATGAATGTATTGATAAAATGGCAAGTAATTTAAAAAGATTATATATAGATCAAGGTTTAACAACTATCCCCGCAATAAATAAGAAATATGCGGAAAGCACTCAATGGGGTAATAGTGTGTTAAACAATATGAAAGATTTATACACAGGAACACAATGTAAATTATATAAATATTAATGGATGGTTATGAACAAAATACGGTGCCGTTTTGACACCGTATTATTTTTTTATTTTGCGTTTTTACCAGTCAATATCTGTACTAAATATTTTATCTTTATTTTTGATACACGTTGCACAATGTTCTGTTTCAAGACGAATTGATTTTGAATAATTAGAAAAATCACTACCCATTCTCCCTCTATAGTCATTTGATAAAAACGGACAGGAAAAAATACCGTTTTCGGTTAAAGTTCTGCTTGTCATACAATCAGGAGAACCTATCTCAGAAGTTATTTCATCTGCTGAATGATTGCTCCACTCGTTTATTTGTATAATCGCATTTTCAACACCTATATCTTCTATTTTTCTTTGAAATTCGTAAATGATTTTTTCGTGAGGCTCTTTATAATAATTAGAAATATTCAATATATTCGTAAAATCATATTTATCCAAACATTTCAAGGCATATATATTTTGCCTGTAACTTCCTCTTGAGCGAATATTGTCATTTTTTATTTCATCATAATGAACAAAAGAAAGTTTAAAAATTATTTTATAATCTGAATTATTTTCAACCGATTTTAAAAATCTGGATTTTTTCTCGTTTATAAATGAAGCATTTGTACAGATACAAACATTTGTTTTTTTTAAACACAAACGTAATATTGAATTAAAATCAGGATGAGTCATAGGTTCTGCACCGGTTAAATATATACACCTGATATTTATATTTTTTAATTCATTTAGTGCCTCTTTAATTTTATCTGTTTTAATAAAATCTTTTACATTTTTAGTATATGGAAAATCAATGTAACATTGGCTGCATCTGGTATTACAATTTTTTGCAGTCATTTCTATAAAAATGTCTTTTAACTCTTTTAATTCACAAACAGGTGACGTGTAAATAGTATTCATAAATCCTCCTTCTTTATCTTGATAGTATCTTTACAAGATAAAAAAGAAATTAGCCAATCAGGCATTAAAAAAATAATAAAGGATAAAATTATAGGTTATCAGATACCGGAGAAATTCCCCAGTGCAGTTTACTTTGTAAAATCGAATAAAAATTATCAACGTTTGAAAAAGCAAGTTTAGCAGAATAAGACGATTTTTTAACAGAAACTTCCTTTACTTCAGAAATTTTTTCTTGCCCGTCACAAGATACATCAAGCAATTCATCTACACTTTTAATTGTAATAATTTCATTCGGAGGTATAACCAACGGTCTTGCAGTCATTGTATGAGCACAGATAGGGACAATGACCATTGCATCAACATCAGGATGAATAATAGGTCCGCCTGCGGATAGTCCGTATGCCGTTGAACCGGTCGGAGTGGAAATTATTATACCATCTGCTATATATTCACTTACCAAATTATTATTGATATATAGATTAAATTTCGACGTTCTGATTGAAGAATGTCCTTTTATAACAATATCATTTACAGCAGTATTATTTCCTGTTTGAAGCATTATTCTGTCTTTTATTTCATATTTTTTGTTTTTTATTATATTACCGAGTTTATCAATCATATCAGGGTTAATAATAGACAAAAACCCAAGTCTGCCAACATTTATACCCATTACAGGAGTTGAATGTTTTGCATAAAATCTTGTTGCCTTTAAAACTGTACCATCTCCGCCTATTGAACATACAAAATCATAATTAGGTTTTAAATTATCTATATCCAGCACATCATATTCTAAATCAATCTTATTAAAGGCAGATTCAATTTTTTTTAATATTTTATCTGATTCTCGAATCTTTTTGTTTAATATTATTGCAACTTTCATTATGCGTTCCTTTTTAACTAACGTTTTTATAGTTAACCATCATTTTTTTAGCGTGCATCATATATTTTTTAGTTTCTTCGTTTTCAGGATTCAAATCATAAGCCTTTGAAAAATCGAGATAGGCTTTTGCAAAATTTTGAATCATCAAATATGCCATACCTCTGTTATAATATGCTCTTTCATTATTAGGAGAGAGTTCTATTACTCTTGAACAATCATCAATAGTTCCTTCGTAATCTTTTAAAATATATCTTAAAGCACTACGATTCGTCAATGCACCTATATGATTATTATTTAATCTGATTGCTTTATCGAAATCTTTTAATGCCCATTCTCTCTCATTATTCTGATATTCAATAATTCCTCTGTTGTAATAAATATCGGCATCGGTTCTACAAAGTTTTTCTGCCGCATTTAAGTCCTCCATCGCCTTTTTATCTTTACCTTTTTTAGAATATATAAGACCTCTTGCCATATATGCTTGATAACACTGAGGATTGAAATCAATTGCTTTTGTATAGTTTATTATTGCTGAATCTATATTTTCTAATTGTTCTTCGACTACTGCTTTATTGAAATACAATTTTGAATCATCAGGCTTGAACGAAATTGCTTTTGTAAAATCTTTGACAGCACCTTCCAAATCTTTTGCCTCATATCTAGCAATTCCTCTGTTGTAATAAATATCAGAAGAACGAGGTGCAAAATTCAATGCGTTTGAATACTCGACTATCGCTCCTGAGTAATCTTTATTTTGCATTTTTATCAGAGCAAGGCTGTTATATCCTTTTACATACGTAGAATCTATTGCTAATACATTTACGTAATCTTTTTGTGCGTTTGAAATATCTCCAAGTTTTTCATAAACTTCTGCTCTTGTTATATATGCATCTTTATTGTTTTCATTAAACAAAATACTTTTAGAGAGCGAATTTATTGCACTCTTATAATCCCCTAAGTTTTTATATTCGTTACCTATTTTTTGGTAAATATCTGAATCCGTAGAATTATTTCCTGTAAGAGATTTTTGATAATGTTTTAGAGCATTTTGATAATCTCCCATTTTATCATACATATCTGCGAGGGTTTTATGAGAATCAACGTCCGCACCGTTTATTACGAGTAATTTTTCATAATCTTCAAGTGCCTCTTTTTGTTTTCCTAATTTTTCTAAAACTTTTGCTCTATTAATCAAGGCATCTTTACACTTAGAATTTTCTTGAAGTGCTAATGTGAAATCCTCAAGTGCACCTTGATAATCTTTTAAGTCCTCATATTTTATTTTTCCGCTCAAGACATAAGAATAATCTGACGGATTTAAGTATATAGCACGTTTTAAATCTTCAAGAGCACCTTTAGGGTCACTCAATTCGGATTTTGCCACTGCTCTGGAATAGTATGCTTTTTCATACATAGGTTTAAATTCGATAACCCAACTGCATTCTTCAAGTGCTTTTTGATAATTTTGCTTTTTTAGATAATACACTGCTCTTTCATAATAATAGTCGATATTTGTATTATTTTTTCTGATTTTTGCATTAATAAGTTGAAGTTCTTTATCAGGTTCATCTGTTTTTGCGACAGGTTCTTTTGCTTTTTCGTCTGTTTCTGTATTTACTTTTTTTTCATTTTTTTCAACTGATTCCATATCATCTGTAACTTGAGTATCTATAGAATTATTTTTATTTTCTTTAACAGATGTTTCTTCGTTATTCAAAAAATAACTGTCAGGAATTGGGAGCGGAGGTTCAATAGATGATTCCGGTTTTATTTCTTCTTTTTTAGATTTTTTCTTGTTTGCTTTTTTGTGTTTTTTTTCTTCTTTTAAAATGTCTTCAAAATCTTTTTCATGAACAGTCATATAATCCTCGTTTTTTGAAAAATTTTCAGAAGCAGAATTCTTTACTTTTTTATTCTTTTTATTTTTCTCTTTTTTTATCTTTTGTTCTTCTTTTAAAATATTTTTAAAATCATCTTCATGGTCAGACATATAATCGGAGGTTTTATCTTTTTTTAACTCTTTTATAGTTTTTGGTTCAGTCACAGTTTCTTTTTTTGATTTACCTCTAACCTTGTATGAATTATCAATAGCCGAATCGAATATATTTGAAGAAGTTCCGACAGAAGTTGCTCCTTTTTCTTTTGCTTTCTGTTTTATCATATTATCAATTCTTTCTTGCTGGGTAAGACTTTCTTCTTCAGGAACAACTTTTTGTTTACTTAATTCAACACTTTTAGGCTTTTCGACCTTACTCATATCTAACCCAATCTCTTTTGGAACAACTTTTGTTTTTACCTCTGTATGGCTGGATTGAGGTTTGATAGATGGGTTTTCTTCAAGTAAATAATTTCTATCTATACTTTCATTCTGTATGGTTTTTATTGAATTTTCGTCAATCATATTGTAAAGTTGCAATTCCTTACCGCTTATTGCATCCGGATCAGGGGTATCCTCATTCGTTTCAATATTATAATTTGTTTTATTTGTTACTTGTTCTGTTTTTTTAGCAAAAGTCACATTTGTGGAAATCATAACAATTGCCAGTAAAATCGCCAGTTTATTAAATCTTTTATACTTCATACAATCCCCTTTATTTATAGCGGCATAGCCATTATGACAGTTCAATCTAATAATATTATATCTCAATAAATTCTTCAACTTTTAAAACAATAGGTTTTTTCCCGTTTTTTAATATTTCATTTTTAAATATTTCCGTATCTGCATTTATTTGCGGGAAAGTATTATAATGCATAGGAATAACAATCTTTGAACCAATCCACTCAGCAGCGATTACAGCATTTTCAACATCCATTGTGTAATGTCCTCCAATCGGTAAGATTGCGATATCCGGTTTATAAATTTCTCCAATCACTTTCATTTCAGAGTTTAGACAAGTATCACCGGCATGAAAAATACGTTTTCCGTCGATATCAAAAATAAAACCGACAGGAGAACCTGTGTAAACACCATCATCAGAAGAACTTGAGTGAAAAGCAGGAACTGCTAGAACTTTCCCCCAATCATAAGTTATCCAACCGCCTAATGAAATTCCGTTAACATTAACTCCGTATCTTGAGCAATATTTAGCAAGTTCAAATATTGCAGTAATTATAGCCCCGGTTTTCATTGCTATTTGAGGTGCTTTCCCCAGATGATCAGCATGCCCGTGGGTAACAAATATATCTGTTGTATTAGAATAATCATAATCAGAGCATTTTACCAAAAACGGATCAACTAATATTTTTGCACTTGGTGTGGATAATTCAAATGCACTGTGACCAAGATACTTTAATTTCATATACACACTCCTTAATCTTATTAAATATTATCATTGTTTAGGTTAAAATACAAATATGGAAAATTACGAAAAGTTAATGAAAAGGTGTATATCTCTTGCAAAAAAAGGGATGGGTAGAACCTCTCCGAATCCGATGGTCGGTTGTGTTGTGTTGAATAAATCAGGACAAATAATATCAGAAGGATATCATCATAAATACGGAGAAAATCATGCTGAACGTGATGCCCTTTTAAAACTTAAAAATGGAGAAGAAAAAGGAGGCACTCTTGTCGTTAACTTAGAACCTTGTTCTCATTACGGAAAGACACCACCTTGTGCGGATTTAATTATAGAGCGAGGAATAAAAAAAGTTATAATAGGATGTAAAGATAATAATCCGAAAGTAAACGGCGGAGGAATTAAGAAGTTAAAATCCGCAGGAATTGAAATTGTTGAAAACGTACTAAAAAATGAATGCAGAAAGTTAAACGAAGTGTTTTTTACAAATATTGAGAAAAAAAGACCGTTTATAGCGTTAAAAACCGCAACTACAATTGATGGTAAAATCTCAACATCAACCGGCGATTCGAAATGGATAACCTCTCAAAAAGCACGTAATTTTTCAAAAATTTTAAGGCAAAAATATGATGCAATTTTAACATCTTCAAACACTATTATTGCAGACAATCCAAGAATGATTCATTCTAAAAAAATTATTTTAGACAACAACTTAAGAACAGATTTAACCTCTGATATATATAAGAATGGAGAAATTTTTTTAGTTACATCTAAAAAAACAAATATAGATTTCCCAAACGTAACAGTTATTAATCCTATAATAAAAGATAATAACATTGATTTAAACGAGTTGATGACGAAATTATATGAACACGAAATAAGGTCTGTATTCGTTGAGGCAGGAAGCGTTTTATCAGGTTCTTTTATTAAAAACGGATTGGCGGATAAGATTTACCATTTTATTGCTCCGAAAATTCTGAATGATAATAGCGGAAAATCCTGTTTTTCAGGAGATAATATTTCAAAAGTATCCGAATCTGTTATTTATAAAGTAGATTCCGTAAAAAGACTATCCCCTGATGTTTTAATAACTTATACAAACTTTTTATGATATTATAAATGTATGAATTTTGAAGAAAAGACGCTTTCAAGTAAATATGTATACAACGGGAAAGTTCTTGATATAAAACGTGATGAAATAATTGTATCAAACGGACATAAGTCTGTTCGAGAGGTTGTTGAACATTCTGGCGGTGTTGTGATACTGGCAATAAAAGATAATAAGATTTTGACAGTAAAGCAATATCGCTATCCGCTAAAAAATGTTTCAATTGAGTTACCGGCAGGGAAACTGGAGCGTGGGGAAAATCCTGACATAGCATCAAAACGTGAATTGGAAGAAGAAACCGGATATATCGCAAAGGATTGGAAGTCCTTAGGATATATTTATACAACACCTGGGTTTTGTGACGAAAAATTATATTTATATTTAGCGAGAGATTTAGAATATATTAAACAAAATCCTGATGAAGATGAAATAATTGAAGCGGGAGAAGTGTCCTTCCAAGAAATGTATGATATGATTGATAACGGAGTTATAAACGATTCCAAAACAATTTGTGCGGTATTAAGAGCAAGAGAGTATATTAAATGATAAAATTTGTAGCAACAGATATAGATGGAACTATCCTGCCTTCAACAGGAGAATTTACAGAAGGGGTAAAAGACTGTATAAAAGCACTTCAGGATAATAATATTAAGGTTGTTATCGTTACAGGTCGAATGCATCAGGGGGCAAAAAAAATTGCCGAAAGATTAAACTTAAAAACACCTGTTGTATCATATAACGGTGGTTGCATAAAAACGAATGACGGAGAAATTTTATATGAAAGAAACTTACCGTCAAATTACACAAAACAAATAATTGATTGGGCAAGAGAGAATAATGTTCACTTGAACTTATATGCTGATGATATTTTATATTCAGAAAAAGATGATGCGGAAATACAACGCTACTCAAAATATCAAGGTTTAGACTATGTTGTTAAAAACTTTTCGGAAATCTCTTTTGACAGAGTTCATAAATTATTGGCAATAGACTATGAAAATGCTGAACGAGTATCATCATGGGTTAATGAAATGAGTTTAAATTTTCCTGATTTATATATAATAAAATCAACTCCGTTTTTTTGTGAATTTTCAACAAAAGATGCAACAAAGGCATGTGCCGTAAACTTTTTAAAGAAATATTGGAATATATCTGATAATGAAACTCTTACGATTGGAGATCAAGATAACGATATAGAATTATTAAAAGCAGGCGGTATCAGGGTCGGAATGGGTAACGGTACGGATGAATTAAAAAAACATGCCACATATATTACTGATACAGTTGACAATGACGGATTTGTAAAAGCAATAAATAAATTCGTATTTTTAAATAAAAGCAGATAGAGGGGAAAAATGATACCATACAGAGTAGGAATAGGTTATGATATACACAGACTTGAAGAAGGCAGAGAGTTAATAATAGGCGGAATAAAAATTCCTTATGAAAAAGGTTTGTACGGGCATTCCGATGCAGATGTTTTAATACATGCTATTATTGATGCCCTGTTGGGTGCTGCTACACTTCCTGATATCGGGACTATTTTCCCTGATACAGATGAACAATATAAAGGTGCTAACAGTACAGTATTGTTAAAAAAAGTTCGGGAAATGGTTTTGTCAAAAGGATATTCAATTGGGAATATAGACTCAAATATTATTGCACAGGCACCTAAAATGATGCCTTATATCCCTGAAATGAAGAAAAGATTATCAGAAGTTTTGGATATCAATGTCGAGAATATTTCCGTGAAAGCAAAAACTAATGAAAAAATGGATGCGGTCGGAGAGAAAAAAGCAATAGAAGCAAATGCTATTGTTATTCTTTATAAAAAAGGAGTTTAAGATGAAATTTTTACATTCAATGATACGAGTAAAAAATATAGATGAATCAATAAAGTTTTATACCGAGTTGTTTGGATTAAAGTTAGTTGAAGAAAGACGATTAGACGATTGTACATTATATTTTTTAGAAGATAAAGAATCCGGTGTACAAATAGAGTTGACTTATAATGATGATACCCCTGTTGAAGGTTATAAAAACGGCAATGCATTCGGGCATTTTGCGTTTTATTGTGAAAATCTGGATAAATTCAGTGAAAATATTGAAAAATTCGGGTATAACTATTTGTATGAACCGTTTGATTTAACAGGTAACGGCTCTAAGATAGCGTTTATCAATGACCCTGACGGAAACGAGATTGAACTTATTGAAAAAGTTGTTTGGTAATCTTATAAAGGTATACTGAATACAATAGATGTTCCTTTGTTCGGAGTACTGTTTATGGTAATTGTTCCGTTGTGTGCTTCGATTATGGATTTGCAAATATTTAATCCGAGTCCGAACCCGACTTTTTTATGTTCTTTTGAAAAAGTTACGTATTCGTCAAAAATGCAAGAATAATTTTTTAAATCTATGCCTTTTCCGTAATCTTTTATTTCACATAAATAATACGTTTCGGTCTTTGACAAGATTACGTCTACATAACTGTTTTGATTTGAGTACTCTATTGCATTAGAAAGAAGGTTGTTTATAACCCGCTTTATTTCTATTATATCAACATTTGCATAAGATTCAGAAACATCGCTATACAATCTTATTTTGATGTTTTTATCGCCGGTTAAGTATTTGATTTCTTCTATGCATTCAACAATCAATTCTCTCAAAGAAACTTTTTCTTTTGATAATCGTATTTGATTATTCTTTTGTTTATAGTGACAAAGTATTTTGTCTGTTATCAATTTCATATATTTCGCAGAATTTAAAAGTTCCGAGAGCATTTCATTCTGTGTTTGTTCTTGAGTATTCGGAGTTTTATCTAACAAATATTTAAGAGCATTTATTTCAGCGTTTATTGGACTTTTTAAATCATGAGTAAGAGAAGCAACGAACCCTTCTTTAGTTTTTTCTTCTTCTTTTAAATCTTCGTTTGTTTTTAATAAATTATAAATTTGTGCCTTAATAATAGAAGGATGAAACGGTTTTTCTATGTAGGAAAATGCACCTATATTATATCCGTTCAAAATATTTTCTTTCCCCGAAATTGCACTTATGAATATAATCGGGGTGTGTGCGTTCAGTTCTGTCGTCTTAATTTTCTCAGCAAGTTCAAATCCTGACATTTCAGGCATGAGAATATCCAATAAAAATAAATCAATTCTTTCATTTTGTGCTATTTTTAAGCATTCTGACGGATGCAGGCATGCGTTTATTTTTATTCCTATATCAGAAAGAATATCAGTTAATAGAGAAACATTGAATTCATTATCGTCAACAATTACTATTCTTGAATTTTTTAACGGAATAAATTTTGTATTTTTATCTTCCACATCTGACTTATTATCATTAAAAAAATCATTTATTAACTCAATATTTATAGGAGTAGATATAACATTTTTTATTCCGAGTTTGCTGACTTCTTTTATATAATCTTTTGAAAAATCTTTAGTTGCGACCCAAAATATAGTATCAGGATTTGATTCAATTAAACAATGAATTTTATCAATATAAGATTTAATATTAAAATTAATTATACAAAGTTTGCCGGAAACATGGTTATTTATTGGCAATTTATCCAGAATTATATATTCTTCTTTCGTAATCATAGTAAAACTATACACGGACTTATATCTAAATATAACTGCCCTTCTAGGCGATTTTACCCCGTTATTATATAGACAGTGAGGTATAAAATATCGTAAAGTTTTAATAAGCACTTGAAATTATTTAATTTTAGTAGTATTATATAAATAAGTTACCCAAGGATTGAGGGAGACATTTTATTATATTAACCGTAATTAAGAGGCTTGTATTATGTATGTAAATAAATGCATTAAGTGTGGTGCTGAATTTGA
>CACXGY010000097.1 GCA_902767275.1 uncultured bacterium
AAAGACAAGTTCCCTGCCCTTTGCAAGGGAAGGGTTAGGGTAGGGTTGCCGATTTTATTATTACAAAGCCGGTGGGGTTGCCGATTTCCAGTCTTTTGAGTTGAATTACTAATCAGTAACCCATCCTCGTTCCTTCCCTTGTCAAGGGAAGGATGTTCTGTTGTATCCTTAGTTGTTGAGGTTTGGTAGTTGCTTTGAACAATGTGGTAGTCTTTTGGGATAATAATTTCTTCTGTTTTTTCGGTAGTTTGAGACATGACAACACCGCCGGTAAGCATTACACTTAATACCGCCGTTATCGCTATTATATTTCGCTTAATTACAGCACAATTGCTTAAAATATCATTGATCATATCGCAATTCTTTGTAATAAATTGCTTAATATCCACGATTTGTCCTCATACTCTTTGCTATTTTGTTTTGAGTACAAATAACCAAAGCAGCCGTCGCTGCCTACCATGAACATAAATTAAATTTTATATAAATAGTACTTTGTTATTTCTTCTCAAAACAACTACCAATATTATTATAATGCATGTTCTCATGTTTTTCAATTTTTGTTACAAATTTACACATTTTACATAATAACTGATTAATTTATTTTATTAATAATTGGTGCAAAACATCGTTCACTAAAAATAAATGCAGAAAAAACTTCCTTCCCTTGCTAAGAAAAGTTATCATAAATCCTATTGCTTTATTGCCTTTTAAATTGGTAACCCTTCCCTAACCCTTCCCTTGCTAAGGGCAGGGAACACTTCCTTCCCTTGACAAGGGAAGGACTGAGGATGGGTTACCTACAAATTTCCTCTAAAATACAACATTAAATTTGTTACTAAAAAATAAATATATGATATATTATTTATCATTATGACTAATCTCAATGCCAGAAATTTAAGAAAAAATATGACTCCTCAAGAAAAAATCATGTGGAACATTCTTAAAAATAAAAATTTTTATGGATTCAAATTTTTACGACAATATCCAATTAAAAACTATATCGTTGATTTTATTTGTCATGCTAAAAAAATAATAATTGAAATTGACGGCGGACATCATAACGAAAGCATTAATATATTATACGATGATGAACGTACTAAATTTTTAGAATCTAAAGGTTTTAAAGTGATTCGATTTTGGAACAACGATATTGATGAAAACCTTGAAGGTGTATATCTGAAATTAAAAGAATATTTTAATATTAAAGATTAAAAATCAGCAACCCTTCCCTAACCCTTCCCTTGCTAAGGGCAGGGAACATTCATTTATTATCTTATTGTTCTATTGCCATTAACTATCAGCAACCCCTCCGGCTTTGTAATAACAAAATCGCAACAAAGCCGACTCCCCTTGTTAAAGGGAG
The DNA here is from genome assembly GCA_902767275.1 of uncultured bacterium. Taxonomy (GTDB): domain Bacteria; phylum Cyanobacteriota; class Vampirovibrionia; order Gastranaerophilales; family Gastranaerophilaceae; genus UBA2883. Next base: position 1,364 of record CACXGY010000097.1, read on the forward strand.
TTATAATCACTTCCTTCCCTTGACAAGGGAAGGACTGAGGATGGGTTACCGGTTTGATAAATCAAATTTTAAAAAAACAGACCACCCACCCCGCTATTGTAATAACAAAATCTAAACAATAGCGACCCTCCCTGGCACAAGGAGGGTAAGATAATTTCCTTCCCTTGCTAAGGGAACATTCATTTATTGCCTTAATACCCTTAAAAATGATAAAACTACACAACTATATAATAATCTTATGACCACATCCGGCATGAGGATTGCTTATTATCATATCTTTTATCGGCGAACTCTCTAAATTTGTCGGTTTTATAGATGTCCTATTCATAAAATATCCTTCAGGATATTCGCCCACCTTTGGTGTATGTGTTGAATATTTTATCCTTGGAAATATATATTTTAAATCTGAAATTTTCATCCTTAACTCCTTATTTTTATAAAAATTTGTGTTCTTCCTAACCTCTGATATCAAAAATACGATTTATTTGTGCCATATTATTGTTAATATCTTGTATATTTAATGCTTTACTACATGCTGTCTGCATTGCTTCAAGAATATTTGATGATTTTTTAGCATGTTTTGAACAAATTATTGTCTTACCGCCTACTACAGCACCATAATTGTTTACATACCCGCACACTACGGTGTGTTGTATCGGTACTTTTATATTCTCCTGACTCTTTACAAGTGATGCCATACTTTTTACAAAATCTAATCGCTCAGCAGAATTTAATTCTTCCAGTGCTGATTGAAATAGTTCTAAAACAGGTTTTTCCGGCTTCGCAAATGCCGTAAATGCAGGTCTATTATTATAATTCGTCGGAGATACTGTATACATAAAAATCCTTTCATCGGAAGTTTCATGTATTCAAAATCCTCTAAAAATATTTTTTGCTATTTTCTTAAAAAAGTGTTAATTGTTTTTCAAAATGTTTTTTCAAAAAAGATTTTCGATGATATTTTGTCAATCCATACTTATCTATTGCATCAATATGTGCTTTTGTAAGATATCCTGCATTTTGTTTCCATAAATATTGCGGAAACTCTTTATCTAAAACCTGCATATACCTGTCACGTTCAACTTTCGCCAGAATACTTGCCGCAGCAATTGATGCGGATTTTCCATCTCCTTTTATTATATATTGTTGCGGATAATCATAATTTTTTATCAATTTATTCCCGTCAACAAGTGTCAAAATATCTTTTTCCCCTATTTTTGATATAACTTCTTCACAGGCAAGTTTCATCCCCTTTAGAGAACAATTTAATATATTAAACTTCTCTATTTCTTCTACTTCTATACATATAGTAGAATTAATCGTTTCATTTTTTATAAAATCATACAAATATTCCCGCTTCTTTGCAGAAAGTTGCTTTGAATCGTTTAAAACACAAAGTTCGTCTAAAAGTTTTGGGGTAATCTTATCAAAATAAACTGCTGAAACAAATACTCCTCCGGCAGCAGGACCTCGACCTGCTTCATCTGTTCCGATGATTATTTTCCCGAAACTCTTATCAAATTCAAACAATGAAACAGAAGATTTTATCTTTTTATCCATATTACAATTCTATCATAAATCAATATCTTCTGTATGGATTATAATATCTGTTATTATATCCTCTCATTTGTGAACGAAATCCGTAACCGTAATATTTTGCCTGTTGCGGAGAATATAAATATGTTTTGTTTTGTTGTCTGTATCTGTTGGCATAAATATTACCTTGAGGATAGTATTTTGTTGAACCTGCATACCTCAATCCGCTTCCGTTCAAACTGAATGCCTGACATACAGGAGTGAATACTAAAAATAAAAATGCTATTACTAAGATAAATTTTTTCATTTCATTCTCCAATAATATAATAATAATTTTTTAATAAATTTCAAACCGCTATATAGTTGAATTTTATATCTGCTATTTATCTTGATAAATATTTGTGTATAATAAAATTATGAATTATATATTCTTTTTTCTTATCGTATTTTCAATAATATTCGGAATAATAAACGGTCGTACACAAGAAGTTGTGAACGGCATGCTCAGCGGAGCGGATTTGGCAGTAAAAATTGCTCTTTCACTTATTGGTATAATGGCATTCTGGCTCGGCATCATGCGTATCGCAGAAAAATCAGGTTTGGTACAACTAATAGCCAAACTTATCAAACCGATAACAAAATGGATGTTTAACGAAATCCCGCCGGAAAGCCCTGCTATAGGAAATATTGCATTGAGCGTTTCCGCAAACGCACTCGGTCTGACTAATGCAGCAACTCCAATTGGTCTAAAAGTTATGCAGGATTTACAAGAATATAATGAGGAAAAATCCTCTGCATCTAACGCAATGTGTATGTTTCTTGCTATGAATACCGCCGGATTTCAAATTGTTCCTGCAACTGTTATTGCAGTTCTGGTCGCTGTAGGCTCAAAAAACCCTACCGAAATAATTGTGCCGACTATGATTGTAACCTCTATCGCTTTTATTAGTGCAATCGTTTTAGCAAAACTATTCTCTAAATTTTGGACACCTCAAATAATATCAAATAAAGAAAGGAGTGACTCAAATGCTTAACTCCCTCTCTTTATACGCATTACCTGTAATAATTATTATGATTTTAACTGTTGGTATTATAAAAAAAGTGCCTGTCTATGAAGAATTTGTCGAAGGTGCAAAAGACGGATTTAAAGTATCAATAAATATTATTCCGTATTTGGTTGCTATTATTGTCGGTATTTCTATGTTCAGAGCATCAGGTGCGATGGAAACAATTGCCTCACTATTTGCACCTATTCTGAATGCTTTATCTGTTCCTATAGATTCTGTACCAATAATGATAACCCGCTCTTTATCAGGTTCGGCAACACTCGGTCTGTTTACCGAACTGGCTCAAAAACTCGGGCCTGATGCTTATGCCACAAAATTATGTGCTGTCATAGTAGGCAGTTCGGAAACAACTTTTTATGTACTGGCAGTATATTTTGGTGCTATTGGTATTAAAAAACTCAGATATGCCCTGTTAGTCGGTTTATTAGCAGATACTATCGGAATAATTGCAGCAGTTTTTGTGTGCTCGAAGGTTTTTCTTCCCAACATTGGGTAACGTCTTCTGTTACATCCTCTGTTACTACTGTTTTAACTAATACTGCATAGTTGATATCTATAAAATTTATTTTTGGAAGTTTCTCTATTATATATTCGTTTCCTCCGCAATTATGACAAAAATTTGCTTCCGGAATAATTTCACCATTTTTTATAATTGCTCGTTGCTTTATTCCGCAACAAGCACATCTCGTGATAAACCATTCGTTCTCTATCAATTCTCCGCAATCAGGACAATAACTGTATTGTGTATCAATTGATACATGTTCATGATTGCAAGTATGATGACGTTTAAAGAAATCCATTAAAAACATTGACACCTCGTTATTCTTCATGGTTTATTTAATGATACTTTTTAAATAGTCAAAATTTTTCAAACACTTCTTTACAAAACTTTACAAAGGTGCTAAGATATATTCAGTGAACTAATTATAAGGAATTAAAAATGTCTGCTTCAGTATGTTTAATAATAATCGCAATATTTATTCTTTGCGTTGTTGTGTTTACAAAAACCGTTTCAAATGATGCAAAAAACGATTTTAAAATCAGAGATATCTTATCAAACTCGGAACCGTTCGAAGAACCGATTGAAGAAGAAACTATCTCTAATAAATTGAATCTGAAACAAAAACCGATTCAAGAAACGTATAAAGAAATACACCACGAAACAAGTCAACAACCTCAGGAAGAATTTGTGACAACAATACACGAAGAAAAATATTATAATTCTGGGGATAAATCTTATTCAGGTTTGAAACAGGAAGAATCTTATTACGAAAAATCAAGATATGTTGAAACAGATAAATTTGATGATAATAATAAAAATATAAAACCAAATTCAAATTGTCAAAAACCTGATTATATTGAGCAAGAATATATAGAAACAGAAGATATAAATGATAAAGCAATAGCAGGTTTAAGATTTAAAAAAGATACCTCTATGTTATCGCCTGTGAAAAATGCTTTATGGTATGTTAAAACCTTTTGGAGAGGAATAACTTTCACACTTGGTTTATTAACCGCTTTATATAGTTTATACGGAATTGCTTTTTACGTACAAACTTCAAATGATGCAGTAATATATTCTATCTGGCTTCTTATCGGAGTTATTTTGATTAAATAATTACCCTAAAATGACTGATTTTATATAATCTTGTTTCTCCTTATCCGAGGTTTTAATAAAAATTGTCTTTTCCTTTGATGTGTCGCCTTTGACAATTGAAACAGATGTCTTTGGCACTTTTAACATTTTTGACAAGTATTCAATTACGGCTTTATTGGCTTTGTTCTCTATCGGTTGTGCCGTTACTTTTAGTTTTATAATCTCATTTTCTGTTATTATCTGATTCTTCGATGCGTTCGGAGATATTTTTAATTTTATTATTACTCCGTCATCTTTTATTGTTATATTATTTTCTACACCCATATCTATATATTTCTTATTATTCCTACTACTTGTCCTAATATTTTTATATCATTCATATCGTCATTTCTGATTATCCTCAAATTGTAATTCGGATTATCTGATTTTATCATTATTTCATCAAGATTTTTTGATAATCGTTTAACAAATATTTCAGATTTATAACAAAATACATAAATTTTGTTATCGTTAATTTGAGTATTTTCAGAATGCTCAATCAAAAGAATATCCCCATCATTTATACAAGGCGACATACTATCCCCACGAGCATGTATCATAGAATAATTATTTGAAACAGAGGTTTTCTTAAAAAACATTCTTGGCAAACTAACGACTTCCTTTTCTTCCGAAAATGTAATAATACCGTTACCACAACTTGCAAAAACTTCAGGATAATAATAAACTTCCTTCATCTCATTATTGTTTTTACATGCCTCATACAATTTTATCCCAAGAAATTTTTCCATTTTTTGAAGTTCTGAAATTGTTATTTCACTATTGTTACGTATTCTATTGTTTATTGTCTGGCGTGTTACACCCAAACCTTTTGCTAAAAGGCTTTGGTTAACTGCATTTTCTGTTTTTTGGGATATCAAATCCAATAATTCTTTAACTTTCATATAATTTGTAAATTTTCTTTGACTTCTCTTGACAAATGTAAACTAATATCTTACAATTAAATTGTTGATGTAAGTTAACAATTTACATTTAAACACATAATTATTAAATAGTCAACTTAATATCACAAAAAATTAAGCAAGACTCGGAGATATACAGGGATAGAAAAAGAGAGAGAAAATGCCAAGAAAAAAACCCCAACTCCCGTATAGGGATAGCACTAAACTATGGAACCCCACCGCAAGAGATTGTTATGAAATAAGTTGTGAATGCTCAACTTGTTTCATATACAATACTTATTTTAAGGGGAAAAAAGAAAAATGTATGATGCGTTATTATGTCAAATATTTATTAAAAAAAGTAGGGAAACCCGATTAAATTTATAGTCTTATAGTATGATGTTTTAAAATAAAGTATTCTACCCTATTTATGGTTGTGATATTATGTTAATAATCACTTGGGAGAAATTAAATCTATGAATAATATGCGACGCAGACCGAGACAGTCATACAACCGTGATGAACACGAATATACAGAATTTTTAAAACATATAAGAGAAGAAAGAGAAGAAACATCAAATTTTGCTAAATCATTATTGACTTTCGTACTTGGAGTATGTTGTGTACTTTTGTTTGGATTATGGTTTGTACAAAACGATTCACTTGTAATAGGGATATTTGGCGAAGATTCACTTATTACAAAACAAATTCTTTCAATAGGCAATATAATTAAAACACATACAAAAAAGTCAAACGGTTGGTCAATTTTCGGCAGACAAAGAAACATATTATTATTGGGTGTTGACTCAAACGGAGAAGGAACAGATACTTGGAAAGGTACACGTTCGGATACTATTATTTTATTAAATATTGATCCGTCATCACATTCCGTTAATGCAATATCAATTCCACGTGACAGTAAAGTATATTTGCCGGGGAAATACGGTGTAGATAAAATCAATGCCGCACACGCTTATGGCGGAATTGATATGGCAAAACAAACAATAGAACAAACATTAGGAGTACATATTGATAAATATATCTGCATACACGATGACGGAGTAAAAGAAGTTATCAATGCTCTTGGCGGTATTCCTATTTACGTAGAAAAAAGCATGAATTATGATGATTATGCAGGTAAACTTCACATTCATTTGGATAAAGGAAATCATACGCTTTCAGGACAAGAGGCAATCGGATATTTAAGATTCAGACACGATGCACTTGGAGATATCGGCAGAACCCAAAGACAACAATGGTTCTTAAGAGGATTTTTACAAAGATTACAAAATCCGCAAATTATTACAAAAATACCTGAAATAGTTAATATTTCTAAAAAATATATAAAAACAGATTTATCAGTTTATGAATTGTCACAACTGGCAGCACTTGCAAAAGGATTTGACGAAGGGAACATTCAAATAGCAATGTTGCCGGGTGCTCCTAATTCTAAAGGCGGAACAAGTTATTGGATTTTAAATCCTGACAAAGTTCAAGATGTTGTAAACAGATTGATATACAGAGAAGATGCAATGCCTGATAAGAGTGCTCAACTTGTTGGCGGAATTATATATTCTCCTAATCAAATTTCTCAGGCAACTGCACTCAAAACACAATTAAACAATCTCGGATATACCGTTAATATGATGGAACTCAAAGGCTTGCCTCATACGCAATTCCTTGCTCACAATAATAGCGTTTCCAATAGTTTTTACAGATATTTAAAAGAAAAAATCCCGATGATTTCAAAAACACAATACGTATACGATCCGATGAAATATTATTGCGTAGGCAATAGTGACTTCACAATAATTCTTTCAGGGAAATAAGTGTAATAATTACCCTTAAAACCCTTGATATGACAGGGTTTTAGTGTAACGATTTATTAACTTTTTCTTTTCATGGGGTTAAATTTTTTTAAAAAAAGTGCTATACTATCGGTGTAGTGTTTAAAATATTGTGATGGTCTTAAAAAAACGAGGTATACGATGAAAATTAACGCAGTTAGTTTTTCGACGGGACAGTTTTCTGGGTCTTTACCTACATCTACATGCCCCAAAACAAAATCGACCTGCTCCTCCTCTGAAGTAAAACTTAAAAATACTGATATTATTCCGATATCAGGAGTTATTGGAGCAGGTCTTGTGAGTGCATATTTTATGAGAAAAGGTCAAATCGACACATTTATTAAAACCTTAAGATTCTAATAATATCTCATTCAATGCACTACAAATTAAATAATAAAATTGACGTACTACTATCTATATATAAATCTGCTGTTTCCTAAGTTCATTGGGGAAAGATATTCTTCAACTGCTTTAGAATTAACTATCCAATTTAGTTTTCCGTCAGGATATTTTATGTAATGTTCTGCTGAACATAGTGCAGAAACCATACACGCATCCATTATATTCATACTTGAGATATCAACAGTCATATTTTTGCAATTAAAAAGTTTAATATGCTCATTAAGCATATCAATATTACTTTGCGGGGTAATTTCATCAAGTATAATTTCCGATGTATTATTTGAAAAAACTTGTAGCATCTTTCATCCTTTACATATTATTTATCGGCAAATAAGAATAAAAATTTGATGAAAAGCAATAAAAATAATATAGATGATGTAGAGGTACTGACACTTATTGAGGAGACAAATTATGTTATAAATTTTTTATTTTATATTTTTTATTAACAATCTTTTCAAGATAACTTTTCAGATATCAATTTTTATCATATAATCAAGTGGTAGGGATAAATTTAAAGGTAACCCGTGCAGAAATTAAAAATATCAATCAAAACAAGAGGTAAAGATGAACGTGATAGACATTAACAAAGTAGCATGCGAAGTATTTGAAATAGAAGCAAATTCAATTTTAAGATTAAAAAATTCATTAGGTAAAGATTTCGACAGAGCAATTGATTTAATGTACAACTGCAAAGGCAGAGTAATCATTACAGGGATGGGTAAATCAGGATTGATAGGTAAAAAGATAGCAGCGACATTGACATCAACCGGAACCCCGTCATACTTTTTACATCCTGCGGAAAGCACACACGGCGATAGCGGAATTATTACCCGTGATGATCTTGTTATAGCAATCTCAAACAGTGGAGAAACTCAAGAATTATTAAATCTGCTTCCTTTAATTAAACGTTTTGGAGTTCCTATAATATCAATGACAGGAAATATGACTTCAACTCTTGCCAAAGCAGGAGAATGTGTTTTAGATATATCAGTTGAGAAAGAAGCATGCCCGTTGGGCAAAGCCCCTACGGCAAGTACAACAGCAACATTGGCAATGGGGGATGCTCTTGCGGTATGTTTATTAGAAAAACGTGGATTTACTGCGGAGGACTTTTTGATTTATCATCCGGGCGGTGCCTTAGGTAAAGGAATAAAGTATCATGTTGAAGATTTAATGATGTCTGATGCTGATAGAAAATTACCTATCGCTACGGAAGATGCAAAATTTACTGATTTGATAAAACTCATCACTGATTACAAACTGGGGATGGCGATGATTATTGATAAATCAGGAAGATTATCAGGAATGCTCACTGACGGTGATATAAGAAGAACCGTTTTAAAATATCAGGATATAAAACCGCTGCTTGCTAAAGATGTTATGACAGTTAATCCTAAAACTGTTCTTACGAGTGATTTTGCAGCGAGTGCCCTACATTTAATGGAAAAATACTCTATCACAACACTTCCTGTTGTAAATGATGATAATAAACCAATCGGTGTTGTTCATATTCACGATATTTTGAAAGCCGGAGTTGTTTAGGAGTTAATTATGAATGAACTAAAAACAAAAGCACAAAATATTAAACTAATGGCATTTGATGTAGACGGTGTATTCACTGACGGAAGTTTAACCTTTGACGAAAACGGAAAAGAGTATAAAACTTTTAATGCTAAAGACGGACAGGGGATTGTTTGTGTTGAAAAAGCAGGTTTAATAACTGTTATTATTACAGCAAGAGAAAACGGAACAGTTGCACATAGAGCGAAAAATCTTGGCATCACAGAGTTTCATCAAGGAATAAAATATAAATTACCGATTCTTGATGAAATAATAAGAAAATATAATCTATCTTATGAGAATGTTTCATACATGGGAGATGATTTACCTGATATATGTATACTGGAGAAAGCAGGATTATCGTGCTGCCCTGCCGATGCGATTGACGAGGTAAAAACCATTTGTAATTTTGTATCAACAAAAAACGGCGGACGAGGTGCTATCCGTGAATTATGCGATTTTATATTGCACTCTCAAGGGATAGAACCGCTGGATATTGTCAAAAAATTTCAAAAAAAATAAAGGTCAAGTAGGGGTACCTGACCAATGAAACGGTTTGATATCTTTTAGTGTACGAAAATCGTACATTTATTTTTTGCTATAATTTTCCTTCCACGCCACTTTGGGCAATAAATGTATATTATTTGAGTCTTAATTACTTACCGATTTCAGTTGCACGAGAAGCCATTGCCTTAGTTATGTTAACAACGGCAAGGTTTGCTTCATACGCACGTTGAGCGAGAACGGCATCCGCCATATCAACCATAGCATTAACGTTTGATGAACGAATATAACCGTTTGCATCAGCATCAGGATGACCCGGTGCATACAATCTTTCTCCCATTGACGGGTCTTCGACTACACCATTGAACACAACCCCGCCTTGGAGATAAGGGAGTGTTCCGACACCGAATACATCATTTTTCATCTGAGTTAGAACCCCTCTGAATGATATATCTTCTGTTGCGTTCAATACAGGGATTCTTCTGACATAATTAGGAGTATCGATATTCGCAATGTTTTTTGCGTGAATATCCATTCTTAAACCATGTGCTTTTAGGGCATTTGCTCCTATATCAATTGATTCCATTATACCCATGCTACACCTACTTTCCTACATTTATAACCGTTTTCATTTGAGTAATAATATTTGACATTCTGCGAGTTGCCATTGTGTATAGAATTGAGTTCTTTTGCATTTCTGTCAACTCTTGTGCAGGATTTATTTCAACGTTTTGTTCATAATCAAACATTGGGGAAGGCCCCATTTTTTGAGCCAATTTAGTTTCCAATGAAGAAGATGCACCGCCTAAATACTGGCTAAAGTCAATATCACGTCTGACATAACCCGGTGTGTCGACATTAGCAAGGTTTGCACCTAACGCTCTTTGCTTTTGAGCAATCAAATCCAATGCCAGTGATGTTTTACCTACACAGCCTAATGCTCCGAAACTTACCATTAGTTAAACCCTCCAAGAATTATTATTCTCTTATATTTATACCTTTGTTGTACATATCATCTGCAACTTTTAACAAACGCATACTCGCAATCATTGATGCATTCAATCGAAGCATTTCGTTTACTGCTCCATATACATCAACATTAGAGTGTTCAATAGCATTTTGTCTGATGTTACGATGATTTTGTAATAATTCAGGTTCGCCTGAATCATCAGTTGCCACCATTTTGTTGTTAACCCCTTGTTCTAATCTTTCAGGATTAGGGAATGTTACAAGAGGAATGTTTCCGACCCTTCTCGGTAATGAACCTGCTTCATCAAAAGAATATACATCACCGTTAGGTCTTATTTGAAATTTATAATTATTAGCAGGAAGTTGAATACCGCCGCCTACTAACCAGCCGTCTTTTGTGTATAAATACCCGTCTTTACCTTGAACAAAAGAACCGTCACGAGTATATTGAACTTCGCCATCTTCCGAGGTAACAGGAATATATCCGGCACCTTCAATTGCAATATCATACGGATTTTCAGTAATTCTTATTGCACCTTGCTTACAGTCTGTTCTTTGAGCCCCTGCCACGTAACCGTCTTCTCTAAGCATTTGCTCAAATCGAATGGATTTGTAACCATAAGTATTATAGTTTGCAAGGTCATTACCTACATAACCGAGTTTATCAAATTGTGTTGTGGCATTGTTTATTGATTTTCTTACAATTGCCTGTGCATTAAACATCATAATTCATTACCTCCTATGATGCTGAACCCAATTGGCTTATTGCCTTTTGGATATTATTGTTTTGCATTATGAAAATTTGTCTGTTTGCTTCGAATGCTCTGATTGTAGGCATAACAGCCAAGAACTCATTTTGAAGTGAAACGTTTGAATATTCGTTATAACCCTGTTTTACATCAGGATGCATAACAGCCATACCCGTAGAGTCAACTACACCAACTGTTGCTACATATTCAAGTTTTCTTGTGTTTTCGTTGAAAACACTCATTCTTCCTTTACGGTCAACTTTAATATATTTTAAATCCTTAGGTACAAATGGTAATTTTATAGCAGTACCACTATCAGAAAGTACTTTTCCGCCTTCAATATTTAAAACATTACCATCTTTGTCCAATTGAAATCTACCGTCACGGGTAAGTTTAACACCTTGAGGTGTATCTATTTGAAAATAACCTTTTGTTGCAATTGCAATATCGAGCGGTCTTTCTGAAATTTGAATACGACCTACTTTTTCATCAACATTTGTAGATATACCGTGTACACCCAAATATTCAGTAAATGATGATACAACTGCTTCTTTTCTTTGATATCCGACTTTATCGAAACCTGAAACATTTTCATTTGTTATACCCAATAATTCATTAGATACTTGCATCGCTCTGATTGATGCCCTTATTCCGGGTTCACAATATCTGATACCTGTACTGATTTTCATTTTTACCTCACTCGTTAGTTAAACCGTTACACTTTATATATCGGAAGTAATACTCACAACCTTAAGTATTTTTATTCATTTTTCATCTTTTTAGATGACTTTGCTTTTTATTTAATGATTATTTTTGAAAAGTCAACTAAATTCTTTATTTCCATGATTTTCCAAGATAAAACTTTTCAGTTTAATTATTTGATAGTATAATTATTTCAAGACAAACATTAGAGGGCAAAATGAATATCAATAAAAATTATCTAAATCTTGAAGAAAGTTATCTGTTTTCAACAGTGGGGAAAAAAGTTGCAGAATATATAAAACAAAATCCTGATAAAAAAATTATAAAACTGGGGATTGGAGATGTAACATTACCGTTATGTAAAACTGTAATTGATGCCATGAAAAAAGCAACGGAAGAAATGGGCAAACAAGAAACTTTCAGAGGATACGGGCCTGAACAAGGTTATGATTTTTTAAGAACCGCAGTTCAAAAATACTATAAAAAAAATCAGGTTGACTTAAAATTAGATGAAATTTTTATAAGTGACGGAGCAAAAAGTGACTTAGGAAATATTTTAGATATTCTTGGAGTTGAGAATACGGTAATGGTTCAAGACCCTGTATATCCTGTTTATGTAGATACGAATATTATGGCAGGAAGAAAAATAGTATATTCAGATTGTACCGAAACAAACGGATTTTTATCAATGCCTGATGAAAATATAAAAGCAGATATAATATATTTATGTTCGCCAAACAATCCTACAGGTGCGGTATATTCCAAAGAACAATTAAAAAAATGGGTTGATTACGCAATAAAGAATAATTCATTAATATTATATGATGCGGCTTATGAAGCATTCATATCAGATACGAAATTACCAAAAAGTATATATGAAATAGACGGTGCAAAAACTTGTGCAATAGAGTTTTGTTCATTATCAAAAACAGCAGGATTTACCGGAACGAGATGCGGTTATACAATCGTTCCTGAAACATTGGAATTTGATAATGTCAAACTAAACAAATTGTGGATTCGCCGTCAAACTACAAAATACAACGGTGTTCCATATATTGTTCAACGTGGAGCAGAGGCGGTATTTACACAGGAAGGTCAAGCAGAAATCAGAAAGAATATTGATTATTATAAAGAAAATGCAAAAATAATAACTGATACTCTGGATAAACTCGGGATATGGTATACCGGCGGAAAAAATTCTCCGTATATCTGGCTAAAATGTCCTAATAACATGAATTCATGGGAATTTTTCGACTTTTTATTAAATAGAGTTCAAATTGTCGGCACTCCGGGTTCCGGTTTTGGCAAAAACGGAGAGGGATATTTCCGTCTTACATCTTTCGGGAGCAGAGAAAATACTCTTGAAGCAATGGAAAGATTTATGGGATTAAGAAAAGATATATCTTAAAATTTATTATTACAGAAAGGATAATCAAGTGGCAGTAAAGAAAATAGTAGAATACGGAGAGCCTTCATTAAGAGAAAAATCAAAAGAAGTGCATAAAATCTCCGCAAAAATAAAAACCCTAATACAAGATATGTTTGATACTATGTATATGAACAACGGTGTAGGACTTGCCGCACCTCAGATTGGGGTAAACTTAAGATTGTTTGTAATTGATTGTTCAACCGGGGATGAACCTTTAAAACCAATGGTTTTTATCAACCCTAAAATAATAAAAAAATCCGGAGCGGTATTATCACAAGAGGGATGTTTAAGTTTTCCGGAAGCATATACAGAAGTAAAACGATATAAAGACGTAATGGTAAAAGCGTTGGATAGAAACGGAAAACCTTTTGTAATGGAAGCAAAAGACGGAACATTACTTGCACGTTGTATCCAACACGAAAATGATCATTTAGACGGAATTTTATTTATTGATCACACGACAAACAGATTTGAAGCAGATAAAGTTTTATCAGAACACAATCTTCCGCCGGTTGAGGTTGACAGAATACTTGACGAACCTGAATTAGATGAGGTTTTAAATAATGACAAAAATTAAGGTAATATTTTTTGGCACACCTGATATAGGAGTAAAATCTCTTGATTATTTGTATAATTCAGAAAAAACACAAGTTGTTGCAGTTGTCACACAACCTGATAAACCTGCTGGTAGAGGAAAACATTTAAGACCTTCTCCGATAAAAGTTTACGCAACAGAAAAGGGATTACCTGTTTTTCAACCCAAATCTATACGGAAAGAACCTGATATTATTAATGCGTTAAAAGAATATGAGCCTGATTTTTTTGTCACGTTTGCTTTCGGACAAATATTATCACAAGAGGTTTTAGATATTCCCAAATATGAAACAATAAACCTTCATGCATCATTATTACCCAAATACAGGGGTGCAAATCCCATTCAAAGATGTATCATAAACGGAGATAAAGAAACAGGAATTTGTACAATGATTACCGAATTAGGCTTAGATTGCGGAGATGTATGTATGCAGGAGAAGATAAAAATTCCGGAGGATATGACATGCGAAGATTTATGGCTTAAAATTTCTGATGATTCGCCTGAATTATTGGAACAAACTCTTGTCGGACTTTATGAAGGAACATTAAATCCGTGTCCGCAATGTCAAGACGGAGTTTGTATGGCAGATAAACTTAAGAAAGAAGAAACTCTTATTGATTGGAATAAATCAGCACAAGAAATACACAATCTTGTAAGAGGGGTTTATAAATCTCCAAGTGCGTTTTTTATTCATAACGATAAAATAGTTAAAGTCTTGAAAACAAAAGTGCTTGCAGATAATGAAACATGTCCTGTCGGAGAAATCTTAAAAGCGGACAAAGAAGGTGTAATTATGGGAACGGGTAAAGGATTGATAAGACTAATACAAGTTAAACCTGAAGGCAAAGGAGAAATGCTTGCCCGTGATTGGTATAACGGTTTGAGGAATTAAAATGGTTACAAAAGGTATTCGCGGTGCAATAACGGTTGATAGTAATACGGAAGAAAGTATAAAAGAAGCAACTCTTGAACTTCTTGAAAAACTTGTTGAAGAAAATAATATTGAAAAGAATAATATCTCTCATGCTATTTTTACATTAACAAAAGATTTGAATGCAGTATTCCCTGCAAAATTTGCACGAATTAATTTTGGTTGGGATAACGTAGCAATGATGTGTTATCACGAATTAGATGTACCAAATTCTTTGGAAAAATGTTTAAGAATACTTGTTGTTGTTAATTGCGAGGATAATTTTAGTCCTAAGTTTATATATTTAAAAGGGGCAAAAAACCTCAGAAAATAATTTTAATAACCCTTATAAATATGAAATTATTACAAAATATATTATTATTTTAAAAAATAAAATTTTCCCCGCAAAAAATATTTTTAGGATTGTTTATGTCAATATGAACATAAAGAACAATGTAAATTCACCCGAGTTTCAAAGTATAAAATTAAGACGAAACGAAGCGAAACAAGTAAATAAACTTATAAAACAATATCAATCAAACCAATCCCCTGAGGTATATCAAGATTTGGTAGAAATTTTTGCTCCGCATATTGAAAAAGAAGGAGCATTAAGAGCAAAAAATGCTCAAGAAAAAAAAGATATCATTCAGGATATGCATCTTAATTTGATTGAAATTTTTTCTAATACAAAAGAAAAATATCATCCCGTTTTTAGCATAATAAGTAGATTAAACGAAACAAATGCAAGACAATCACAAGTAAAAAAATTACCGCAAAAATCAATAAACAGATTAACCGAAACAGAAACACAAAAACTATCATACAGACAAGCGTTAGATACAGAAGAAACACCTGTTGAAATAGTCGACAGATTAATTGATACAACCAAATCCTTAAGAGAACGTGAAAAAATATGTCTTGAAGGTTATAGGAACAAAGAATCTTTTCAAGAAATCGGAAATAGATTCTGGTTAACAGCACCTTCTATCAGAAGTATTTTAAATAAAAGTTTTCATAAAATAAAACTCAAACACAACCCTGAATATCGAAAAGAGTATGAAAGAACGGGAATAGAAGAACGTTTTAGTTTATAAAATTAGCATAACAAAAAACAAAAAGAGGAAATATGTCAATAAACTTTACAGGAATAAAAAATGTCGGAGCCATGCTTGTTCCGTATCCGGAAAACAATAGCGTAATGTCAGCATTATCATTACAATTAACGAATGATGATGATGGGAATGATTTAGATGAATTTGTTAATACAATGAAATCAAAAGGGGTCGAGGATAAATATATAATTCCTTATGAAGGTGCTGTAAATATTAATGTATGGTCAACCGAAGCGAGGGATGAATATTCAAAACCGAAACATCATTTTTATCTAAACGGTTCTGCATTGGAAGTAAAAGATGAAAATCTGGGAATTTTTTCCTATCTTGCAAAATTAACAAAAACAATTGCCAATAAACCTGAAGAAGATATGGGTGCAGATATAAAATATATAACAAGTCCTGATTTTATTAACGGATCAACAATAGGATATTATATAAAACAGGCAATGCTAAACGATATAACTGCTCCTATAGGAGAAATGGTAAATAGTATTTATAATCCTGCCGGTGCAAAAGCAGGAGCAGAAGTTGTAAATAAAACCATTAACGATACAATGATAGATTATATCGGATAGTTTATCGTTAAGAGAAAATATAAAAATAGAGGGCGGAAAACCGCCCTCTACCGCATTAATACCGAATTGTTATCAAGGCAGGGTATATTTCGCTATCCCTATATCATAAATATTGCAACCACACAATTTCGATAATGTATAATTTGTCATTACTCGCAAGATTATCACAATATTTCCATTGTTTGGTTCTCCGCAAGATTTATTTACCAACGTAACAATCGGAGCGGTCTATTCTATTTCAACTTTGTGTTCTGTTTTAATTTCTTCGATATATTGTTTCGGAACGGTTATTTTTAATACTCCGTTTTTATATTTTGCTTTAGTTTCAAAAGGTTTAATCGGGTGGTCAAAAGAAATAGTTCTTTGATATTTTCCATACCTAAATTCTGTAGTATTATATTTTTCGTTTTTTTCCTGTTCTTCTTTTTCTTCTTTTTCTTCTTGGATTTCGGCAGTTATAGTCATAAAATCACTATCCAATTGCACATCTATATCATCTTTGTCAACTCCCGGCAGTTGGACTTTTATTTTATAATTTTTATCAGTTTGTTTAATTTCGATTGCAGGTCGCCATATTGAATTTTTTTTCACATTTAACGGATCAGAGAACATTGGTGCTAATACGGTATCTCGTAAAAAATTATTCAATTCATTATGTAAACTATCAAAATATACTTCCGGATTTCTTAGGATTAAATCATTTTTCATAGAAAACTCCTTTCGTTCATTTTCAGAATAAACTCGTTTTCATTTTTATCATTCCCTGATTGGATAATATTTTAGAATAAAATTCATAACCTATTCGGATAATATTACATAAAAATTAGTTACTTTTATTAACAAGAGATGGGTTGATTATTTTTATTATTACAAAGTTTTTATTTTATAATAAAATACGATTATTAAATTATGTCTACAATAAATATTGCATTCGGAATAACTCAAGATTGGCTTGAACATACGTTTGTCACAATGTGTTCAATTCTTTCAAATGCTCAAAAAAATAATTTTTATCAATTTTATATTTTATCAAATATCTCTCAGAAAGATTTTGAAAAAGAATTTATTCCTGTCTGTTCAATATTAAAAAATATACATTCTGATTTTGACGTTAATTATATAAAAATGAATGATACTCATTTTAACGGAGTTGTACATGATAAGAGAGTTGGAATTTCTGCATATTATAGATTGAAACTATCTTCTTTAGTTGAAACAGAAAAAATAATATATCTTGATTCGGATATAGTTGTTTTAGATAATATTACAGAGTTATGGAATTATGATATTAAAAACTATTTGATAGGGGGAGTTGAAGATAAATATTCAAATTTAATGACTTGTCAGGCAAATTTAAAAGATGATGATATATATATCAATTCAGGTGTATTGTTAATTAACTTGAAAAAATTTAGAGAACAAGATATTGAAAACAAAATTTTCAAAAAATTAAGAGAAGAAAATAATAATTATTCAGATCAAGATGTACTAAACGACATTTGTCAGGAGCAAATATTATATCTTCCGTTAAAATACAATCTAATGTTAACCAGAGATGATAAGAGAGCATATCCGACAAGACAAGATGAATATAAAAATGCCCTTATAACACCATACATATTACACTATTCAATCAAACCATGGATAATACCTGTACAATATAGCGAATATTGGCGAAAATACTATGAGATAATCAAAACTTCTTAAAAATTAATTATAAAAATAGTGCACAAATTTTATAATTAGTATAAAATATTCTTATGAAGAAAAAATCACTAATCATAGGATGTTTAATAGCAGCAAGTATAGGGTTTGGTATAAATATACCAAGTTATGCAGGATTTCAAGAACATTATACTCTTGCACAACAGTATTTTTTTAATGCAAGATATTCCAGTGCAATAGATGAATTTAAAAAAGCATTAATGATTAATTTTATGGATAATTCAGCCAGAATAGGTTTAATTAATTCATATATAGCACGAGGAACATATATAGCAAATTATGAACACAACTACCGTGCAGCGGCAGATGATTTTAGAAGTGCAATATTTTATCTGAAATATTATGTAGACAGAGATGTTGCAATGAATTCATTTAACTCAATCTCATCAACCACCAGCAGTTTACATTATTGTGAAAAACAATACGGGGCAAATACGTCACAGGAAGGACATTATAAACTTGCAGAAGAATTAGATAATGCAGGCAATGTATCGGCTGCCATGTATGAATACGAACAAATTGTAAACAATGATAAATACAGAAAAGTAGCATTGTTAAGAATCGCATCTTTAATGAAAAAAATAAATAACCTGCTAAAATCAGCAGAATATTATAAAATGGCAACAGAATATGACCCAAATGATGTCGCAATAAAAATGAGATATGCCAATGTTTTAGATAAAATGGGAAATAGTGAAGGTGCATCAAAACAATATAATTATGTATTATCACATGCAGAAAACACGTCAGAAATATTATATGATTTAGAGCGAATATATCAAAAAAAATTAGCAGTTTCTCCTGATAATGCCGAATTACTTGCGGATATGGGTGCAATAAAACAGCGTCAGGGTAAATATGAAGAAGCACAAAATTTCTACAAACAATCTTTAACCAAACCGGCAAGAGATAGCAAAACTTCTTTAAACACCCAAATAAATATTGGTACATTATATCAAGCACAAGGAAACTACGATAAAGCAATTGAAATATATAAAAATATTTTAACTTTATATCCAAATAATTATAATACTAATTTATATCTTGCACAGTGTTACGAGGCGAAATCAGATACAAAAAAATTGGCATTAGAGCAATATAAAAAATTACAACAACTCAAGCCTGATAATGCAGAAGAACACACTTCAAAAATTAGTGAATTAACCAGAGAATCTATGACATTAGATGATATATACAATTATGTCAGAAGTTATCAAAATCCTGATAAATCATTTATAGATGAACTTTATTCCGGAGCAATAGAGAAACATAACCAAAAAGATTATGATACCGCAATAAAGTATTATTCTCTTGTACAAAAGGTTGAACCGACAAGAGAAGGTATATATGAAAATTTAGCATTGTGTTATGCACAGAAAAAGAATTACGCAAAAGCACATGAAATTTTAACAGAGGGTCAAACTAAATATCCTGATAATGCAAACATAGCAAAATTATTAAAAGAAATAAAAACAGATATAGATTCACAAACATTAGAACAAGCATATAATGCATACAATTCACAAGATTATAACAAAGCAATAGAGTTATATAATTCATTACCTCAAACGACAGATACATTATTGGGATTAGCAGGAGCATATCAAGGATTGAAACAAGAGGACAAGGCGTTAGAATATTATAAGCAAGCCTTTGAAAAATCTCCTGAAAACTCTGATATTGCGTATAGTATTGGAGCGTTATATGCGAATGCATCAGATTATAATGAAGCAAGAAAATATTTTCAAAAATCGTCACAGTTAAACCCAAATAATCTGAATGCAAAAGAAGCATTATTGGATATGAATGATGTGTTAAGTCAAAATTCTGTTGTGGATGCATCAAAATTGATAGAAGAACAAAAATATGATGAAGCACTTACTCTATTAAACAATGCAATAACCTATAATTCAAAGAATGCAGATGCGTATTATTATATAGGTTCAATATATGATGCTCAAAATAAACCGCTAAAAGCAATAGAAAATTATAAAAAATCTATTGAAAATAATGACAAACAAGATGTAATCTATTATTTAATGGCGATAGATTATGAAAACTTAAACAGCCCTAAAACAGCATTGGTATATTATAAAAAGTTTTTGGAAGTGTATCAAGCAGATGATGAGTACTCGCAATATGTCAAAGCGAGAATTCCTGAAATAGAAGAAGAATTAAAGTCGGGAAATAAATAATGAAAATAGAAGAATTAATACAATCAAAAGTTTCATTAGCCCCAATGGCAGGAATAACTGATTATGTACTGCGTTCATTAGTAAGAAAATACTCAAAAACGGCCTTGTTAACGACAGAGATGATAAGTTCGGAAGCATTAACACAAGTAAAAGATGTTGTGATTACGAAACGAGATAATAATCACAGTCCTATTTCGTACCAATTAAGCGGGCATAAACCGGAAATGATAGCAAATTGTGCAAAATATTTAGAACAATTTGCAGATATGATAGATATAAATATGGGTTGTCCTGTTAAAAAAGTTACCGGTGGAAATGACGGATGTGCATTAATGCGAAACGACAGACTTGCTTATGATATAGTTCAAGCGGTCAAAGAAAAAGTAAATATTCCGGTGAGTGTAAAATTCCGATTGGGATACACCCAAAATGAGATGAATTTTGTAGAATTTGGTGGTTGGATGCAAGAAGCAGGAGCGGATTTTATAACCATACACGGCAGAACACGAAATCAAATGTATTCAGGGATTGCGGATTGGAAAAAGATATCAGAGTTAAAAAAGTCAGTAGATATACCTGTGTTTGCAAATGGAGATATAAAATCAATCGAATCTGCTGAGAAATGTTTAGAACAATCTGAGGCAGACGGAGTTGCTGTTGGCAGGGCAGCGATTGGAGATCCGTCATTAATATATAGAATAGAACATTTTATAAAAACGGGCGAACGACTTCCAAATCCGACTATTGAAGAAAAAATACAGGATTTAAAAACACATTTAGACGAAGAAATCGCACTAAGAGGAGAAAAAGTCGGAATAAAATTTGTGAGAAAGTTTTATCCTTTTTATATAAACGGAATAAAAAATGCGGCGAAATATAGAAGCAAATTAGTTATAATGGATGAATATAAAGAAATCTGTGAAGCATTGGAATATATAAGTAAAGAAAATAGAGAAAGAATAAAAATAACCGTATAAAACAATAAGCCGTTCGAAATTGAACGGCTTATCTTTTTGTGTGAACGACTTTGCGGAATAAAAAATCATATAAATAATCTTTATTTTCCGCAACTTACTAGTCGCTACAACCGAAAGCAATAGTAACGTGTTCTTTCGGATTAATTGCAGAGATTTTATATCCTTTAGCATCAACCATATAAGCGACTTCATCGCCGGTAGTTTGTAAAAGACCGAGAGACCCTGACAGAGCGGTTCTGGTAAAGTCAACAGGTGCTTTAACAGTATCGAAAGCGGCATCTGCTAAACTTCTGCCGGCGGCACGGAATTGACCTTGGAAAGTTTCGCCAAGAGCGATACCAACACCACTAGCGACATCTTCAGCAGCATTACCGAGGTTAGAAAGCATACCACCGGTTGTTCTGCCGACAACACCGATAATAGAACCTGCCCAAGTAAGAGGAGCAGAAACTATTCTTGAAACAATGTTAGGTGTATTAGATTTGTTGATTTGTGCTGTTAAAATTTGCTTAGGTAAAGTTGCCTTACATCCGCAATATTCAATATCAGTAAATGCTAATTTCAAAGCACCTTTTTGACATCCTGAAGGTCTTATAACTTCAACGACTTTTCCTGTAACAGTAGAACCGGCAGGATAAACATTACCGTCAATTGTTACTTCTTCAAGAGTAGAAGCAGAGAATTTTTGACCGACATGAGAAGATTTAGCGTTCACTTGATCTTTAAACTCTAATTGTAATGTTGGGATTTTAACAGATTCTTGAGTTTCAATATAAGCGGCTCTATCGTCTTTCATATTACAATCGTTATTAGCGGTAGACGGATTAGTATCGAATCCGCCGGCGATTCTTGCCATATGAAGCATAGAAGCGACATCGGCTCTTGTAGCATCTCTAAACGGAGCGATTACATTAGGAGTAGGAGTATTGTCTAAAACCCCTTGATTTAATGCTTTCGCAATAGGAACTTGAGCCCAAGCCGGAACAGAGTTTCCGTCTTGATATTTTGATAAGATAGATTGTGCTTGTGATTGGTCGATGTTCCCACAAGGCAATGCTTTAGAGATAGCACAAAGCACTTCTGCTCTTGTTACAGGGTTAGCAGGTTTAAACATACCATTAGGATAACCTTTCATAAGATTTTCATGAACTGCTTGACCAATCATATTGCTTGCCCAGTAGTTATTAGGGACATCACGAAATGCGTTAGTGGTGCTGGCAGCATCTTCTTTGTTGAACCCTTTAACTAACATAGTTGCAAATTCTGCTCTTGAAATATTTCTTGTTGGTTTAAACATATTATCAGGATAACCGACAACAACATCATTAAGAGCGAGTTTAGTAATATCACAAGCAGCCCAATAACCGTTAGAAACGTCAGGGAAAACGCTGTTAACAGAAATATTAGCAGCGGCACCTGTAGAGCAACCGTTTTTATTCAAATCGAACGGAACTAAAGTTTTTTTAATTGCTTCTAATGAGTTTTGGGTTTGCATTTGAATGGGAGTGGCCATATTATCCATTTGAATATTATCTCTAATAATAGGAACACCATTATGAGAAGATAGTTCATTCAAACACGGAATTGTAGCAGCAGCCCCTGTAATAGAACCGTCAGAGGAAACTGTTACACCGCTGGTAGTTTCAGAAAGTCCTCTTGCAGAAACATAGAAACCGTCACCTCTGGTAACACTGTTAGTATAAGATTCTCCGATATAGTTATTATTACCATAAATAGCATTAGGATAAGCATAGACCTGATGCATATTAGAACGATTCAAATCGAGAGTACTCGGACAAAGTGTAGAAACAGATTTACCACACGATTTAGCCGAAGGCATAATAGAGTCACACGGACAAGCCTGACCCGTAACAACAGGCTTAGATTGAACAGCACAAGACGGTGCAGATACTACGGGTTTTTGATTACAAGGACACGCTGCCATTGCATCGGTAAAAGAACACGTTGTTATACCAACGGCAATTGCGGCTGCCACAGTAAGTTTTTTAATCGTCATTTTTAACCTCCTTTAATAGGGCAGATGCCCTTAAACTGACTAATGTATTATTGTCATCAATAAATATGATTTCATTAGAGAAACAGACAGAAAGAATAGACAGTATATTTTTGAATAAAATTTGAACTTGTGATAGAATTAAGGAAACGAAACCGGTAAAGAACTGCCGAAAAAGAGTCGGAGTGGTGAAATGGTAGACACGTACGTTTCAGGTGCGTATGGAGCAATCCGTGCGGGTTCAAGTCCCGCCTTCGACAATAAAAAGAGGAATGACATTTGTTATTCCTCTTTTTATATTGAAACGGTGAGGGCTTTAACTTGCCTGTGCGAAGCACAAAAGGGTTCAGCGGATTTTGGCTAGTGCGACGGTTGCGAAGCAACCTAGTCACGTCCCTGTGAGTAACCTGACGAAGTGACTGTTTTTCGTTAGAAAAA
>CACXGY010000098.1 GCA_902767275.1 uncultured bacterium
TTCGTTACATTACAGTCAATTCGTATAAAATCGCTATAATGTAAAAGTGTCGGCTAACACAGGGTAATGAATTACAATTCAAATGTCCCAAATAAACCTTAGGAGGACTTTTCTTTGGAAGGAACGAAGTTTCTGAAAAGAAAATCCGTAGACACGTTTAATGCGAACAGGTCAAGACAGCCTGTCTTGGATTTGCTCCACGCTCAGAAAACTCCGCTTTTAAACCTCTCGGTTTAGTCGCTTCGTTTCCTCGCTATCCGGACTAACTTCGTGTCGTCCGTCCGCAAATCCGCTCGTCGTTCCCGCCATTAAAAGAAGCCACCTTGTGTGGTTTTTTTTAATGGCTGAAATGATAGTGGTAAGTTTGTAGGTTGGGTGAAACCCAACAATAACAAGTTTTTTTATATTAATAATTCTCAAAATATCTGTTCTTTTTTCTCAAACCTACTGTTCTTTTGCAAGGACTTTTGGTCGGAAGTATTTCATGTCATTGCAAGGGCGAAAGCCCGAAGCAATCTAGCCTTTCCCGATTTATTAAGGTCGGAAATAGGTTGAGCATAAAAGTCCGAAATGTCCGGTTTGTGGAACAAAAATGTCCACCTTTTTTGTGCTCAAATGCAGGGTTGACTTTAGTCAACCAAAATATATCGGTAGACTAATTGTTGGGTTGCACCCAACCTACAGACTCAAACAATGTCAGAACTGATAAAAGAAGGAAAAGTTCTCAATTGGGGGCTATCAGAAGCGAGTGCAAATACTATCAGAAAAGCAAATGCAGTTTGTCCTATAACCGCTGTTCAGAGTGAGTATTCTATGTGGTATAGAGAGCCCGAAACAAACGGTGTACTTGACGTTTTAGAAGAATTGGGGATAGGATTTGTTCCATTCTCGCCTTTGGGGAAAGCCGTACTTACCGGCAGATTTAATAAAGATACCAAATTTGAAAATAACGATTTCAGAAGCACTATCTCAAGATTTTCTCCTGAAAATTGGGAGAAAAATGTTAAACTCGTTTATTATGTAAACGAATTAGCAAAGACTAAAAATTGTACTCCTGCACAAATTGCACTTTCTTGGCTTTTGCATCAAAAATCGTTTATTGTTCCTATCCCGGGGACAAAAAAGGTTTCCAGAATACAGGAAAATATTTCTGCTGAAGATATTATCTTTAATTCTGAAGAACTTGATGATATAAGAAAACATCTTAATTCGATAGAACTTTTCGGACACAGATATTCTGATGCTCAGGAAAAATTGATTAATAAAGATTAGTTATAGTCGGGTTTTAACCCGACAAAAACTTATATGACTAATCAAATATACCAATCTTTTGACGACAGTTTTCTATATCATGAAAGGAGGTTTTGATATCATTTATCAGGATAGAGGTAAGAGTTCCTAAACGAGCCTCTCCGTCAATATAAGTTTCTAATATTTCTAAAAGCCGGATAGATTTCAACAGTCTGCTTGATACGGTTTTACAAATCTCTGCGAGGTTTTGTTCTTCCATAAAAACTCCTTATTCTATATAGTTCTACTTTGTAGAATTAAGTATAACAAAATAGAATTGATAAGTCAAACAAAATAGAATAAACTTACAATAAAGTAGAATTAAATCATAAGGAGATAGTGTTTATGGCAGAGGAAAAGAAAAGACTTACATTACTTGTAGATAACGATATTTTCGAAAAGTTTAAAACCTTAGCAAAAGAACAAAACCGAACGGCGGGGAATCTGGGAACAAAATTGGTTAATGATTATGTAAAAGAAAATTATAAGAGTTAGAATTGTTTGTGTGTGTATTTAAACCAAGTATAAACTCAAAAAGGAAGTAAAATGAAGATAAAAATTATTGTATTGATTCTTTTCGGATTAATATTTATGACGGGGGTAAAAACAATGGCAAAAGATAATTTGAATCAAAAACAACGGGATATTGTGATGATTTCGTCATATACTGCCGCATCAGATATGAATAAGTTAGAATCCTCAATAAAAAAAGGTTTGGACGACGGTTTAACCGTTAATGAGATAAAAGAAGTATTGGTTCAGATGTATGCATATTGCGGATTCCCTAAAAGTTTGAACGGATTATCAACTTTATTAAAGGTAACAAAAACAGGAAATTATAAAGAAGGCGAAGCGGGTAAACCGCTCTCTAAAGAGGCTGATAAAAATAAAATAGGAATGGAAACTCAGACAGAATTATGCGGAAGTCCGGTAAAAGGGGAACTTTTTGAATTTGCACCTGCGATAGATGATTATTTAAAAGAGCATTTATTCGGAGATATATTTGCAAGAGGGGTTTTAACTCATCAGGATAGAGAAATCGCTACGATTGCTGCATTATCTTCTATTGAAGGGGTTGAACCTCAACTTAATGCTCATATACAAATAGGGAAAAATACAGGACTTACTGATAAACAAATAAGTGAAATTTTAATATTGACATCCAAACCTAAGACAGAAGTTTTTGGGATTGGAGATAAGAATGACGGTTATGCGAAATATTTTAAAGGTCAAAGTTATTTGAACCTTTTAACAAAAGAACAAGTTGTTACTGCAAATGTAACATTCGAACCTAAATGCAGAAATAACTGGCATATACATCACGGCAAAGACAATAAAGGCGGGCAAATATTGCTTGTTACGGGCGGCAGAGGATATTATCAAGAATGGGGCAAACCTGCTCAGGAATTAAAAAAGGGGGATGTTGTTTATATTCTTCCTGAAATAAAACACTGGCATGGTGCGGCTAAGGCTTCATGGTTTAGCCATGTTGCTATTGAAATTCCGTCAGAAGGCGGTTATACACAATGGTGTGAAGAAGTATCAGATAATGAGTATAATAAATTAAAATAGGAGAGATTATGAAAGTTTTATTATTCAATGGTTCACCGCATAAAAACGGCTGCACATATACTGCGTTAGAAGAAATCGCAAAAACATTAAAAGAAGAAGGTATAGACTCAGAAATTTATCAAATCGGTATTAAGCCGATTGGTGCTTGTCGTGCTTGCGGGGCTTGCGGAAAACTCGGGAGATGTGTTATTGACGATGCGGTTAATTCGTTCTTGGATTATGCGAAGGATTTTGATGGGTTTATCTTTGGTTCTCCTGTTCATTATGCTTCAGCGTG
The DNA here is from genome assembly GCA_902767275.1 of uncultured bacterium. GTDB lineage: Bacteria > Cyanobacteriota > Vampirovibrionia > Gastranaerophilales > Gastranaerophilaceae > UBA2883. The sequence goes on from CACXGY010000098.1 coordinate 3,140, forward strand.
CGGAGGTATTACTGCATTTCTTGACAGAGCGTTTTTTACCGCTTTTCATTCAGGACGCGGCGATATATTCAGACATAAACCGGGTGCCGCAATTGCCAGTGCAAGAAGATCCGGTACAACTGCCACTCTGGATCAATTGAATAAATATTTTACGATTACCGAAATGCCTATTGTATCAGGCAGATATTGGAATATGGTTCATGGGCATACTCCTGATGAAGTGAAACAAGATTTGGAAGGATTACAGAATATGAGAATACTTGCGAGAAATTTTGCTTGGCACTTAAAATGTCGTGAAGCAGGAGAAAATGCAGGCATTTCTTTGCCTAAAGAAGAAGAAATTGTTTTCACAAATTTTATTAGAAATTAGGCATTATAGTTTGTTTTGTATTCGTTTTTTCAATTTGGCAGAAATGGTTTTATGCTAAATTAAATTACGACTCGGGATACATTTTTATTTTGCAAAAGTTTATTCTTATCTATTGGATAAGAATAAACTTTTTTGTCGGAAATTTTATATGTTTTTATAACTTTTGTCTACTAAATCACAAATTTCTTTATCACTCAGAGTACCGTTTAAAATAACAGTTACCCAATTTTTTTTATTCATGTGATATGCTTCATAGATTCCGTTTATATTAAGCAATTCATCTAAGTCGTTTTTATCAATTTTCAAATTAATTATTTCAACGATTTCGGTGGATTTTGAGGTTTTATCCACTTTGTTCAGTCCGACACTTCCGAAAAGTGCGTACCATTTATTATTTTCTTGCTTTCTGTATATAGCGTAAGTTGGAAATTTTTCCCATAAAAATTCGGGCGAATCTTTGTAGGTTTCAACAATATACTTGTTTATATTTTGGGTTTGAGTTGATTGATACAATTGTTTTTCTGAACAATTATCTCTGATATCTGTTAAGAGTTTAATAAAATCTTCTCTTATCTCGGAACTAAAACCCACAGAGTTTTCTATTCTGAAATTTGTGTATTCTTCATCTGTTGTAATATCGAATATTTTACCGTTTATTTGTTTATCAAATTCAATAACGGCTTTAAAATCCTCTTTTGACAATATTTTTTCAAAAAGGAGTTTATTACCGTTTTTCTTGAATCCATAGGTAATCAGTTTATTTTTATCAATATTATAATTTTGAAATACTGTTTCTTCGATTTTCATAGTTTTTTCATAGTCATTTCAGCATACAAAGAACTCTATCCGTATACTGCACAGAGTATGCATAGTCTTATTTTATTATTATATTTTTCGTTTGTATGTCACACTTAAAATAATAAAATTATTTTAGCATAAATTTTAAAATAAAAAAGAACTCTTTTATTTATGTTACAATCAATTTTAAGCCGTAACAAATGTTTTAATGTTAAAAAAATAAAATAAAAGTTATTAAAAGAGGAGTAGTTTCGGAGTATAAGAAAATGGATATAATAAAAGTAATTACGAAACGAGGGTTGGAACTAAGAGGTGCAATATATGACAGTGGTTTAAAGGACACTGTTTTAATAATGTTGACAGGTATTTGTTCAAATGTTTTTCAGAATGATTTGTTAGATGCAACAGGTAATCTTTTAAGCAAAAATGGTGTAACGGTTATTATCGGACATGCACACGATTCTTTTTCATGTTTTGCATATACTGACCATTCAATCGGCAAGCAAAAACACGCAGGTGTTTTTAATGATGATTTCAATATGGTTTATGAAGATGTTGAAAGTTATGTTATGTATGCTAAAGAATTAGGTTATAAAAAAATTATTCTTGCAGGACATTCTTTAGGTTCAAACAAAATCATTCACTATCTCGGCAACACTTCCGATAATTATATAGATTATTTTATTGTATCTTGTCCTGTTGATATTATGCATTGGTGGAAAGTTATGCCAAATATAAATGAGTGTTTTAATCTTGCAAAAAAATGGGTTGATGAGGGTAAAGGCAACAACATCTTACCGGAATTGTTTGGCGGGTTTTCGCCAATGACGGCGAATTCTGTTTTGGGATTTTATAATGCTGAAAACCTCAAAAATTGTCCTGTGTTGAGTAAAAAAGGTGAAACTAAATCACTTTATAACATAAAACCTAAAGGAACTTTTTTAATAGGTTCAAAAGATTCTGTAACGGGAAAGAATCCTAAATTATTTATGGAACAATTAAATAATTGGACAAAACATCCCGAACAAAATCAAGTAATAGAAGTTCAAGATGCAAGTCATATTTTCTATGGTAAACATGATATTTATGCGAATACAATTTTAGATTGTATTAAAAATCATTTTTACGCATAATTAAAATTTAGAATTATAATATTGTTAAAAGGAGAATTATATGAAAATAAAAGGGATAATTTTAGGATTAGTATTATTACTTGTGTCAAATATTGCATATTCAGCACAAAAAGAAGTTTTGTTGAAAACGACATCAACGTGGGATAATGTTGAGTATCATAAATTAAAAATTAAAAACCCTGAAGTTACAGTGTTAAAGATTAATATAGATGTAAATGAATCTTTAAAAATGCATAAACACGATTTAGTTAATATAGCGTATGTTAATAAGGGTGAATTAACGGTTTATACAGAAAAAAATGAAGAAATAACAGTAAAAGAAGGGGAATGTTTACCGGAAATAATCGGGAAGTATCATTATGGCAAAAACACAGGTAATGAACCTGTTGAACTTATAGTTTTTTATATAGGAGAAAAAGGAACTCCGCTATCGGTAGATAAAAAATAAAAATCAGACATCTTAGGATATAAACATTCTCAGATTAGATATAATCGGCGGTAACGGACTCTGCCGAGCCAAAACGATTAAGTATCGTTTTGGGGAGAGGGCAGAACCCGCGAAA
>CACXGY010000099.1 GCA_902767275.1 uncultured bacterium
AAACTTGCATCACGCTTTATATAGGGTTCAACTTTGTCTGAAAGTGCTTTCTCTCCGTCACGAGCAAGAATCCATTTGTCGTAATTATTGCCCTTAAACCATTTTGCATAACGCCTAAAAGTAATATCTGCCGGAATAAAACTCTGCCCCTGCTCTTTTAATTTATATTTTGTTAATGCAATCGCTTTGCCGATTGAAAGTCTATTAGGATGTAAAAGCAATCCCATGAATATTTTTATTTCTTCATTATTTAAAACTGTTCTATAATCATCAACGCTACTGTATTTATACTGTGGTAATAACTTTGTATAATCTTCTGTTTCATTTAGCATCGTAAACCAACGATGCAAGCTTCCGCGAGAAATTTTACCTAAAATCTCAAATAAATGAGAGTTTGAAGTATTATGCAATTTAACAAAATCATAATCTGCTTGTAGTTTATTTTGAGATTTCTTTCTAAACTCAAGCCATTGATGAACGATATCTAATCTTGCGAGTGCTATTTGTTTACATTTTTCGGGAGTAAAGTTTGTCATAAAAAGTTACCTCACACACATTCATCACTCACCTTTCGTAATAAATCAAGTCCTGAATCTCAATCTCAGAGACATTTTGACACATATCAAACTAAAAGATAATTTATTTTTTCACTTTATTGCACAAAATTGCATTCACTAAAAGTCAAACACCAAGCAGGATAGATGCTGAAACAAGTTCAGCATGACTAAATATCGGTGCAAAAGAGTGCAAAAATTGGGACAAAAGTGCAAGAATAGTCCGGTAAATCTCAAGGCTATAAATCTGCCTCTATCGCCCTAAAATTGGGCATACTTACAACAAAACTTCCATCACAACTGTCCTGAAAACCTATACGTACATTTCACAATAAAAACGGGTATGACAAAAGTCAACCCGTTTTTATTCGGAGAAGGAGGGATTCGAACCCTCGGTGGAGTTTCCCCCACAACGACTTTCGAGGTCGTCACCTTAAACCACTCGGACACTTCTCCTCTTTATATTTATATTCTATTACAAAATCGTTTAAAATAACATTTTTATTTCTCTCTTTAATAGTATATGTTTATATAATACAAAAAGACTATCCGAATTTTTGGACAGCCTTTTATGAGTTTATTGTTTTAATAATAACTATGCAATCTTTGGTGTAACGTTAATTCCATTTGTATAACATTGCTCTGAGCCGTTATTGTAAATAGTTAACAATGAATTGATATCATCTGCATTTGCACTTGTTATTACTTCTGATGCGGATTTATAATCCGTATTCGATAACCATGCAGCAACACTTTGTGCTAGTATATTTACGTTGAAATTATATCTTGTATCAACATCTGAGGTATCAACGATTATATTTGCTATCGCTTTGGCATTCTTACCTGTTACGGATACTCCTGTATTCAAAGAGTTTGCATCTAGTGTTCCGTCGTTATTGGAATCAAATCCATCTGTAAAAATTACTTCTTTACCAATTGTATATTTAGAAGAATTTCCGGTTTTTTTCAATGTTACATCAAAGAACACATCCAGTTGATCGTTTACAATTAATGAATTTTTTCCTGAGGTATCAGTGATTTTGACTAATGAATTTTCATAGATATCACTTAATACACTATATGTATCGTTTCCGGAGCCGCCATTGATTGTGTTTTGTGTCCCGCCTGTGATATAGAACTTGTCATTACCTTTCCCGCCTTTTACGTTGTTTACTCCGTCAGTTATATTGAAAATATCATTCCCATTTCCACCATCAACGGTATTTGCTCCGCCTGACAAATAAAATTCATCATTACCTTTTCCGCCATAAAGAGTATTATTTCCGCTAAAGATATAAAAATCATCGTTTCCTGACCCACCGTCTAAAACGTTTTGTCCGGTTATATCATTTCCGTTTGATGTATATGATTTTGTCGTGGTGTTATATGATGCTCCAACAGTAAATAAATCGTTATTTTTCCCTGCGGTAATTTTGTTATAATCTGTGGTTAAGCCGTTCGTGATATTAAACTCACTGTCCCCCGAACCGGATTTAATAACATTGTGTCCCCCTAGTATTTCAACATAATCTTTGCCGTTTCCTGTTTTTACACTGTTATTACCACCATTTAATGCGATTCTATCATCATTTTTTCCTGTCGTAATCTTATTTACTACTACTGCAGAAGTTGTATCTGCACTAAAAGTGTTACTTTCTGTATCATAAGTTGCACCTACTGCTATAATATTAGCACCGTTTCCCGCTTTGATTGTGTTATAACCGTTATCTGCTATGATGTAATCTGCTCCTTTTCCTGTTGTAACTTTATTTACACCAATACTGTTGAGTTCTATTGTATTCGCTCCGTTACCTGATTTAATTGTGTTAGAAGAATAATCATTAGCGTAAATTGTGTTATTACCGTTACCTAAAGTAATTTTATTATTACCGCCATTTTCTGTTATTGTTTTATTACCTGAGGTACCTTTTATTATATCGTTAAATTCCGAACCTGTGATTACATCGTTACCGCCCTTGGCATTTATTGTTATACCTTTCGTTCCGTTTGATGATGCGTGGTTTGCTACATTTATGATTTCACTCGCATTTGAACCCTTATAGGAATATTGATTTGCAGGAACTTCAATATTAAACGCTTTTACACTTGATTTTATTGATACTGTTTCTCCGTTTACATTTAATGTATCAAACGTATTTCCTTTTTTGAAGTAATCCACAACCGTAAATGAATTGGTTCCGTCATCAATAATTAAATTATCTCCTGATTTTGTATAATCAAGACTATAATCTTCCCCTGTACCGTTGAAAACCAATGTATCTTTTGAAGTTAATCCTTTTACAATTCCGGAACCGGATATCATTTCTTTATATCCGCTTGCGGTATAAGTTTCTCCCGCTGAAACCGTAACATCAACAGTCGCATCTTTTAATAAAGATATTTCGTTTTCTCCAATAATAAATTTATCTAATTGTTGATTTTTTTGTAATTTGGTAAATTGATCTTTTAATCGCATTGTTTGTTCAATTGTACCCGATGTTTGTGTAATAATAAGGTCTTGTCCTTCTCTTGAATATGCGTATGTTGCATCTGCAACATCTGTATGTAACAGAGTATCTTCTTTAGTTGCATCAGCAAGTACCTGTGTGCCGTATTCTCCTTGGATTACAAAGGTATCTGCGTCTTTTCCGCCATAGATAATGTTTTCATTCGTATTTGATGCTCCGCCTACAGTGATTGTGTCATTTCCTGCTCCTGCATATATGGTATTTGTATCATTGTCATTATATGTAAATGCATTGATTATATCGTCGCCTGAACCTGCATAAATTGTGTCATTACCTGCACCTATTGTGAAAATATCATCGTCTGTGTTCCATATAACACCTGTTTTAACACTTCCGTCTTTGTTAAATGTAACTTCTTTTCCGTCTGATGTTCCACCATATACGGTGTCATTTCCTGAACCGTCAAAAATATTGTTTTCGCCGCTTCCGCCGTATATTGTATCATTACCGTCAGATCCGTATATTATATCATCTCCTGCTTCTCCGTATAGTTCATCATTCCCTGAACCACCTTCAATATAATCGTTTCCGTTTCCGCCATAGATTATATCATCTCCGCTTTGAGTCGTTTCGGTTGTACTCGTTTCTGTATTTGTTTGAGTAACTGTTTCTGTTCCTGTTATTTTTTCACTTAAGAATGAACCGTGGAATACTTCTCCCGCTGTAACATTGATTTCTTCCGGATTAAATGCTATAACCGGTGTGTTTGTTGTAGTTGAATATCCTATGGCTTCTTCTAATAACATATTTGAAACTTCTTCTTGATTATAGTTTTGACCTATAAATGTTACTTTACCTTCTCCATTTGTTAAATAATCTGTAATTGTTACTGTATCTGTTGTTAAATTATCGACTGGTACGCCCTCTGATGTATCTGATGCGGTTCCTGTAATTCTTGTTATAGTTATTGAATTATCAGTTAAATTTTCTGATACTTGAAACTGACTGACATAACCTTCTTCTGTTGAAGGTAAAAAATTTAATACGGTATTGTAATTATTTTCTCCCAGTGTGATTGTTTTTTCCCCTGACCCTACATTAAAATCAATCGTAGTATCTTTGTTAATTTCATAATCTACTGTCATGTTTCTTCTCCTTTATTTTATAAAACGTTAAATTATAGCCCTATTTCAAAATGAGTTTTATAGGTTCACAAACCTAATATTACATTATTTCGTTTTATGTAAATACTCTCCAATTGGCTATTCTAAGGAGGTACATGCGGGTAATATTTGTATATAAAATTTGAATATATATCAAAAAGCACTCATGAAAATGAGTGCTTCTTAAATCTTTATTACTCCTTTTTATTACATATCCATCATGAAACTCGGAACATCTGTCATTACAACTTCATCTGCATCTTGAAGAAGTTCCACGGTTATCTTTTGTTGTTTCATTATACTTTCGATTTCAGCAGCAACGCTTCCGTTAAACACATTTTCATTCGTTTTAAAATAGTCAATAACTTGTTTAACAGGTGCTGTTGCAAGTTCTACTATCTTTTTCTTGAGTAAGTTTTGGGTTCTTACTCCAATAGGATTTTGCGGAACACGAACGTTTAATCCGAACGGTCTTGGCGTGCGTTTCCAATCATGGGAATACTCTGCTCCGTTTGTGCCGGCAGGTTTCACAATATTCGCTTTGTTAACCGAATATTGATTATTATATGATGATGACGAATCACCGGTATTTAAGTTGTTAATATCTGCCATATTATTATCCCTAATTACATTATGTAATTACGGCTCCCTTCTCTTAAATCTTTAATAAAATTTTTAAAGATTTCAGTTTTTGTTACAAAAATTAATCATATTGATTTTTTATAGATATTTTTTTATTCGATAAACGATATTTACCCCATTTAATGGATAAATTATAATTATAATTTATGTTAGAATACATACTGAAAAATAGTATAAAAAGGATTGTTTATGAATATTATTGAAGTTAAGAATAATTTAATAAAATTATGTTATGAAGAAGATTTGTCTCTTTCCGGTTTATTGCTTATACAAGATAACCACAGAGGTTATATTGCACAAATTTTGCACCTTGAAGCAACTCGTGTAGGAAAAGTTGCTATAGCAAAAATCATTTTTAATTATGATAATCAAATTCATGCCTATGACGGAACAATTCCTTCTCTACGAGCAGTTATAACACCTTTTGATACAAATAATTTATTAGAATTATTGGATAAAAATAATCCGTTAGTGCTTGGTAAATTATCAGGTCAAAAAGATAATATTACTGTAGATTTCGATATTCTGAAAGATAATCCTATAATCCTTGCCGAAAAATTTTTTACAACAAAAGTTTTGTTGAATAATTTTGCTATTCAACTTCAAGCACGAAAAGAAAAAGTTGTTGTAATAGATACGGCAGGTGTTTTTAAAAATAATAAATTAACCGTAACAAAAGATTTTAGACTTCCTCTAAACAGTTCAACAATTAACTATATTTATGAAAAAGGTTTTGAAGATGCAACTGCTGAAAGCAAATCTATGATTCAATCTATATTTGAGGAATTGAGTGAATATTCAAAAACCGTAGAATTTATTCCTTTTGATACTTTTAAAGCGGTTGTTGATTCTGAATTTGTACGTACAAAATTAATGCAACTCGTTATTTTGAAAAATAAGATTAAACAAATTAGAGATTGGGGTGTGTTTGCTCAAAGTGAAGAAGAATTTAAGATATTAAAGACAAAATTAGAAAAGGATAATACGGTTGTTATTGATATCTCTTGTTTAAAAGAATCTTTGCAAAAAGAATGTATCAAATATATTTATTCCGTATTAAAGGATATAGATGCTGAATTTTATGCATTCACTCCGATTGGTAGTGAAAGTTCTGACAAATTTTTAATTCAACAAATTTTTGAAACAGAAAATGTTCACACTTCGCTGATATGTGATTATGATTATTCAAATCTGTCTGAACTTAAAAAATGTTCTAAAAATATGCTTATGTTCACTCCGCTCAAACAACAAAAAGATTTTGGCGGATATAATGTATTTTTAAGCAAGTTAGCCGAAGATGAATTTATTGCATACGGGAAAATGACAAAATTTGTGCCTTTGATAGGAAAACTTTTCCAAATGTCAGGAGCAGATGCTTATATTCCGAAAGTAAAAGAAACTATACAATCAATTCCTGTTGTACAACCTCAGATAAATGAAGAAACATCTGAAATTCCTGTTACAGAAGAACCTGTTATTATAGAACAGGTTGAGGTTAATGCAGAACCTGCTGTGGAACAGACGACTGTACCCGAAAAAATAACAGAAGAAATTGTTCAGGAAGATGTTATCGAACCGATAGAAGAAGTTATAACAGAAGAATTTTCAACAAATGAAGTTGAACAAAATGAAGAATCAGTTGTTCAAAATGAAGTCCCTGAAGTTGAACAATCAGAAGAAATTATTAAAGAACATTCTGTTGAGGTAAATACAGTTGAATCAACTGAAATAGAAGAAATATCTGCACCTCAGACAGAAACAATAAAAACTCCTGAAATAGAAATATCTGAAATGGCAGGAGCAAGTGCTGAAAGTGTTCAACCTCAATATGAACAATTGGTACAACAGCCTGTTATTAATGAGCAAATTCCTCAAGAGATTATTGAACATGAAAACATTCAAACTGTTCAAGAGAATGTTACTGAAGAAAATGATGTTGTAAACGCTTTGAATCAAGTTCCGGATATTGATGAGGAGGATGAATTATCTGATGATGATTTAGATATGATAGAAGAATTATCAAAACCGGATGAAGAAATTCCGGTAATAAATAATCAAGAACAAGAAATAGTTGAAACCGTTCAACCGGAAATATCAGAACCTGCAGAAACTGTTCTTCCTCAAGAACAAGTTATAGAAACAATTCAAGAAGAAATTGTTGAGCCGCAACCTCAACCTCAATCTCAACCTGAAATTGAGCCGCAGCCTCAACCTGTTAATCCGGTTGAAGATGAAGTGAATAGTGCAAATATGCCTACTCAAGTTGAACAACTTCAAGCAAGAACAACTAAAACTCCTGTTGTCCCTGAATATTCCGCTGATATTCCGGAAGAAGATAAGGTACAAAGCGATGTTTTTCAACAAGGAGACAGAGTTTTTCATCCTGAATTCGGCGAAGGGGTTGTTGAAAAAATGATTACTTATGGCGATAAATTACTTTGTTCGGTTAACTTTACAAATGTTGGCAGGCGGCTATTAAATCCGGAAGTTTCTGAAATGAAGAAAATAGGCTAAATTATATAAATAAGACTCCTTGTATTGTTAGTATACAAGGAGCCTTTTTATACTCTATTATCTTAATTCAATGTTATATTTATCTACAAAATTATATTTAAATTTTTTGCTAATTTAATTAGTCCTTGCGATACAATTTCGCCAAGACTTTTTGATTTGTTTAAAACATGCCCGTCAGGACTAACTATAATTTTCTTATAAAATCCTGAAGGGGTCATTCTTTCGTATTCTTTTGCTCCGTTAGAATAGTATTTGCTGGATACAATATTTTTATATGTCTTGCCGTCTATTACTTTCGTTACGGGTCTGTCATAATCTTTTAGCGAGACATCAAATGAATTATTAACTAAATATACTGAATAACTCGAATTTTGTGTCCTTAAATTATGAAGAGTTCTTGTTCTTTTATCCATATCAGTGAATGTTCTGGTATCGTGATAACAAACATTATTAAATGTGTGATTATCTATCTTTACATTTTGCGGCTTTTCATAAATTACCCTTGATACAGTTACATCTTCCATTTGCAGAAACCCTTTGTTGACACTTCCTTAGTTTATAAGTTTAGTAAATATATTAATTGCCTTTTTATTAAAAAAATCGTTACATTTTGTTATTTTCTCGAATAGTATTAATGGTATCTCTCAATGTATCATTTAATAATTTTATTTTTTCTTCAAAATGATATTCTTCATAATGATGTCCGTCAATTTTATGTGGGATTATATCACTATGTATATCTTGGATTTTATCGAGATATATATTTCCTTGTTCATAGGCATATTTTTCTTCAGAAAGACGGTATCGGCTGTTTTGAAGAAAATCTAATTTTTGTTTAGAGCCTAAATTATTTAAAAATTCATCCAGATTTTTTTTGAGTTCTTTTATATCAAACTTATCTTGTTTTGAGTAAAGATTTTCCCAGTAGAACTTCTCAAATTCATCTTTTTTTCCATGTTTATTATAAGATACAAAACGTGCAATGTGTTTAGGATTATTCATTTCAACAAAATAATGAAACGGTTCATGCATACATGTGTCCATGTCATATATAGAAATTTGATTATTTTTATCTATTGGTAACTCCATTATATATCCGGCTATTGATTTTTTATTAGTGCCCAGACTAACTGCTCCAACTTGTTTTTTATCAGTGTTTTTTTCTACTTGTAATATTATATTTGGAGGAGAAACTTCATGTAAATTATTTATATATATATCCGCATCAATTTTATCTGTTTTAAATTCAGGTACAAGTTTTTCAAAGAATTGTTTATTTAATTCTTTTGCATAATTTAACCTATCTAAAGGTGATGCGGTTGTTTTGTAAAATTCTCGAGATATTCTTGCACTGTTTGAAATTTTCATCTTATGTATATTAAGACCTGTCAAATTATTTTTTGCTAATAAAAATAATTAAATACGGTATCAATATGTTAAATTTTGTTGCATTTAATATTCGAAAAATTAACTCATAGCAATTATGATCTGATTTTTAACTTTATAAATATATAGGAATCAAGTTAAGGTTATTATATTATGACAAATGGATTTAATCATCTGGATCCAATGAACAGATCTACATATTTGGAAAGTTATATTCCTAATTCGTTAGAAGAATCAATTGATATGGTGTATAACCCGAATTATGTACCGCCGCAAGGATTATATGCAGGAGGTGCGGTTGATAGTAAACCTCATTTAAGACCTCAGCCGACAAAAGATACATGGTATTATAATAATGACGGTGCTGATGACGGGAAAATATCATTCTCCGAAAAAATGAAAGCCTTCATAAAAGGCGGAACATATAATATGGTAAAAGGAATGTTCTGTGACGAGAATGGATTTAGTCTGAAACGAACATTCACAACCGGTGCTGCAATTGCGGCAATCGCTGCGACAGGTCCTATAGGAGCAGCAATTGCCGGTGGTATAGGATTAATCGCCGCCGGTGTTAATTTTGTCAAATCAGTGAAAAATGCATCCGGTGCAACAACTGATAAACAAGCAAGAGCGGCTTATGAAGGTTTTGGCGAAACTACTACAACTGCGGCATTGTCATTATTTGGCGGATATAAAGGTTTTCAATCATTGAAAACAAACTTCGCAAAATCAGGAGGAGTTTTCTCAAAATTGACTAACTGGAAAGTACCTGCTCCTAAAGCAGAAACGACTTAGGTATAAAATTTAACATTGAATAAATGAATTAAATTTAAAAGAGGGTGACTAAAAAGTCATCCTCTTTTTTGATTAAAAATAATTGGTTTGTTTTATAACAAACCTTTTATTGTGTGAAACTTATTGAAAAGTTTCCGTTATTAAATTTGAATACCATTTTTATTTTTTGTCCTTTATATGATGACGGCGGTGGATTAAATGTTGGCGTTCTCATCAACATTTTATATACCTCATCATTAACTGATTTATTCTCTGATTGGTATGTAAAGGCTCTGTTTATAAGTTTTCCGTCTGTATTCACAGCAAATTCAATTCCGCAATCTCCGCTTCCTTGAACGGCAGATACGGATAAGTTTGATAATAATCTCTGACGTAATGCATTTTTATAATTAATAAATTCGTACGCATTTGACGGTTTTGTTGAAACTGAAGAATTATTCTCGGTTTGAACAGGTTTTGTTTGTTGCTTGGTTTGTATAGGTTTTGGTTTAGTATTCTGTGTTGGGGTTTGGACAGGTTTTGAAGTTTGTTGTTTTGGTTCTTGTTTTTTTGTTTGTACCTGTTTTTGTTGTGTTTTTGGTTTTGTTTGCATAGGTTTTGGTTTAAATATTTCTTTTATTTGTTCAACAGGAATAATTTCTACAGGCTTTTGTTCCTCTACTAATGGTTTTGAATCAATCCAGAATGTGTTTATATCAGGTATATCAGGATTCGTTGTCTTAACAATAGTAGCGGGCTTTGTCGGAGTATTATCTTGTGTTTGAGTATCGATTTTGGGGAAAAACATAAGCACCAGTATAGATAAAACAAGACATAGAGCAAAAATCAATTTTGATAAAAGTTCTAATTTATCTATATTTATTAGAGTTTTTGTATTTTCTTCCGATATAGTTTCGTATATTTCAGAAAATGTATCATTCCCGCAATCACAAAAATCCGGTTTTTCTTTATATTCACATCCGCATTCATTACATCTAAACATAGCCTTATTATATCATAATTTATTTTTATATTTGCAGATAGATAACAATTTAATATATCCCCTAAATGGCTAATTGTTCTATTCAAAATATTAGTTTATATTCAAATTATGCGGAAAGTTGTGAAAACAGTTTTAATATTTTTAATACTACTTGCCGGAATTATAAATCAAAACGAAGTATATTCCGCATCGTATCCACATCAACACCGAGAATCTTCTTATCAGAGAGCATGGGCAGAACAAAATAACGGTATATGTGAATACAAAAATGATGATGGTACTCGTGTCGATTGTCTAACAGATACACACGCAATTGAATTTGATTTTGCAAATAAATGGGCAGAATCTATAGGACAGGCTCTATATTACAAGTATAAAACAGGGAAACGTGCCAAGGTTATATTGATTTTAGAACATCCTGAAACACAAATGGTTTATTATCAAAGAGTTAAGGCATTGAGTAAAATCTATGATTTTGATGCGGATTATGTAACAACTGATATATTAAAAACTGATTCTTGTAACAGATGTTCTTATTCGGATTGTAAATGCCATAAAATTAAATAAATACTGATTTAATTAGGTTTATTGGTTAAATTATTTTGTGACTACTGTCTTATTTTTTATCTTCGATTTTCTTAGTCTTATTGGAAGGTAAAAAATTATTATTTGTTTCCTTTAAAACTTTTCAATATTTTCTTGTAATTTGATAATTTTTTTCTACCGGTATTGAATATAACTTTTATATTGCACATAATACTGCATATCATTGACAAATAACGTTAAAATTTGTAGAATAAATTGTGTATTTAGTTTGAAAACAAGTTTTTAAGTAAATGCGTAGGATAAACTGTTAAGATACAGGAGTTACTACGTATTTTTTATGCTTAATTTTAGGAGAAATTATTATGTACAACAAACCACCGTAATTTAG
>CACXGY010000100.1 GCA_902767275.1 uncultured bacterium
CTAAACTAAGTTAAGATATTAAGTTGAAACTTCTTTGATATTCATATTCACATTCACAAAAAACAGGTGTACCAGCACCTGTTTTTTTGCCAAATGTTTACTATTATTTAAAGAATTTTAGGAATATTACACAAGGATTTTATTATCGGCTAGGGAAAGAATATAATCGCAAATTTTTGTTTCGATATTGGTACAGAAATTATTGTTTATTTCTTTAATAAAATAACAAGGGCTAGTAACATTAATTTCAATAATTTGTCCGTCAACAACATCAAGTCCTGCCATATAAATACCCATTTGATTAAGTCGTTTAGCGACTTTAGTAAAATCAGATTTTTCGGAATTAGTCAGAACCCCTTTTTTAACGAAGTTGTCATTATGAGTATTAAACTTGAAATCATCCGAAGTCGGGAGTTTCATAACGCATTCATCCAGAACGGTATCTCCGAGAGTGAGTACACGTTTATCGCCAAATTTAACGGCAGGAATATACTTTTGAACCATAACAACAGAGTTTTCATCGTTCGTCATAGTATTAATAATAGAACGAGTATTTGGGTCGCCTTGATGAAGGTACATAACTCCGCTGCCAAAACATTTATTAAGCGGTTTAAGAATTATTTCATTGTATTCTTTAAGGAAATCTTCAATTTTATCTTTTGATGCTGTAACAATGTGTTCAGGCATGTATTCAGAAAAGAGAGTTGTATGTAATTTTTCGTTAAAGTTTCTGATAGCGGTAGAGCCATTAATAACAGTGGTTTTAGTTGCAAAGTCAAGGATATATGTTGCGTTAATGTAATCATTATCAACTGGCGGATCAGGTCTAAACATAACTAAATCAAAATCATTGATGTTAAAATCCAGAGTTTCTTTTTTGTAAAAAATATTATCATTTTGAATATATGATTCAAAGCAAGTTGCAAAAGGAGTAGCGTTTTGAAGAAAGAGTCTGTTATTAGTTGTGATAAAAACGTTATTATTTCTTGAAAGGAACTCTTTGATAAGCCAAAAATTAGTAACAAGAGTATTAAATTCAAAATATTTAAGTTCGATTTTATCAATAACAAATAGTATGTTCATAGCAACCCCCTTTTGAGATAATGATACAAATAAAACGAAAATAGTGCAATAGTAAATATAAATATTGCAAGGGTTAAATGTTTATGCGATAATTTGAGAGTGCCGATATGGCTCAGGTGGTAGAGCAACTGATTCGTAATCAGTAGGTCGGGAGTTCGAGTCTCCCTATCGGCAAATCTTCATAAAAAGAAGAACATTGACAAAAGGAGATGAGAACTCCAAGTGACGAAGTCACTCCAAGAGTTCGACGAGGCGAGCAGAGGCACGAATACACGAAGTGTATGAGAGTCGAACACGACTTGTCGAAAGTGATGACTTTCGACAGGCGTGAGAGCGATGCCGTTTAATGCGAGCCGAAGCACGAAGTGGTCTCCCTATCGGCATTTTGCACTTTAAACTAAACCGGAAAAGGAGATGAGAACTCCAAAGAACGAAGTTCTTTCAGGAGTTCGAGAAGATTTTCGGTAGTGTGACGGTTGCAAAGCAACCAAACACGTTAGTAGGAGCAAAACCACGCTTTTGCGACTACCCGAATAATCCGATACAGTCTCCCTATCGGCAAATCTTCATAAAAAGAAGAACATTGACAAAAGGAGATAAGAACTCTCGGTTTTATATCCGTTAGATAATACAAACCCCACATAAGTTATAACATGATAGAAGGGATAAATTTATGAAGTTTCAAGAAATAAAAAATAATATATATTATTGCGGACTTAACGATGTTGACAGAGTGATTTTTGATGAACTTATTCCGTTAGAACACGGAACGAGTTATAATTCTTATTTGGTTAAAGGTTCTGAAAAAGTTGCTATTATAGATACGATGTATCCTCCAATGAGTGATGAATATATTAAGAATCTAGAAGAAAACGGAGTATCAAAAGTAGATTATATAATTGCAAACCATGGAGAACAAGACCACTCAGGCACATTACCTAAACTTCTGGAAAAGTATCCTGATTCTGTGGTAGTAACAAATCCGACATGCAAAGGCAATATTATGGAAATGTTATTCATTCCTGAAAACAGAATTATAACAGTTGCAAATGATGAAGAACTTTCACTCGGAGATAAAACATTAAAGTTTATATTTGCACCAAATGTTCATTGGCCTGATACAATGTTTACATTGATAAAAGAAGATAATTTATTATGTACATGTGACTTTTTAGGAGCACATTATACATTTGAAGATGTTTTTGCAGTTCCGTCAGAGGAATTAACAAAGAGTGCAAAACGGTATTATGCCGAGATTATGATGCCATTTAGGGTAATGTGTAAAAAGTATACACAAATGATTAAAGATATGAAGGTGGATATGATTTTACCGAGTCATGGCCCTGTGCACAAGAATCCTGATTATATTCTTGATTTGTATACTGATTGGACATCTGATAAAGGTAAGAATTTAGTTTTATTACCTTATGTTTCAATGTACGGTAGTACAGAAGATATGATAGATTACTTATCAGATGAGTTAAATAAACGAGGAATAGATACAATAAAACACGATATAATTACGGATGATTTAGGCGATTTAGCAATGGCACTCGTAGACGGAACAACAATAGTTTTAGGGACCTCAATGGTTGTTGCAGGCCCGCATCCGGCATCCGTTAATATTGCGTATATAGCAAGTGTTTTAAAACCTAAAGCGAAATTTGCATCGTTTGTCGGCTCATACGGATGGGGCGGAAAGTTGTTTGATATTTTGGGCGAAATTCTTGCTAAATTGAGATTAGACGTTATTGAACCTGTTCAAGTTAAGGGTAAACCGAAGAAAGAGGATTATTCAAAACTTGATAATATGGTCAATACAATTGTAGAAAAGCATAAATCGCTTGATTTAGTATAGTTAACTGATAATATAGTATAATAAATATTGAATTAGGAGTTTATTATATGTTAAGTGAAAATGAAATTATCGAATTAAAACAAATCTGCAAGCAAACCAGAATCAATATTTTAAAAATGGTGCATAATGCATCATCAGGGCATATTGGCGGAGCGTTTTCAGGAGTGGAAATATTGAATGTGTTGTATAACAAATCATTAAATATTCCGATGGCTTGGAAAAAATCACAACAATATGAAACGAGAGATAGATTTATATTATCAAAAGGTCATGCATCAGCCCTTTTATATTCAGTATTGGCACAAAGAGGATTTTTCCCTGAGGCGGAATTGATGACTTTTAGAAAATTAAATTCAAGACTACAAGGACACCCTTGTTGTCAAGCATTAGACGGAATAGAAGTTTCAACGGGTTCATTAGGTCAAGGTTTATCGGTCGGATGTGGAATGGCAATGGGATTAAAATTGGATAAAAACCCTGCTAATGTTGTTGTATATTTGGGTGACGGAGAGTTACAAGAAGGTTCTGTATGGGAAGCATTTATGCAAGCATCTCACAGGAAATTGGATAACTTGATTGCGATTATAGACAGAAACGGATTACAAATAGATGGTGAAACAGAAAAAGTCATGTCTTTGAATCCTCTTGATAAAAAACTTGAAGCCTTCGGTTGGGAAGTTGTAACGATTGACGGACACGATTTAAACGAAATATATTCGGCAGTCGAAAAAGCAAAAAAATCAGACAAACCTTTCGCAATTATTGCTAATACAATTAAGGGAAAGGGTGTATCTTTTATGGAAAACAATGCAGGTTGGCACGGAAAAGCACCAAATGACGAACAGTTTGAGCAAGCACTTGCAGAGTTATCCGCATAAGTTGTTGGTTGGTTAAACGATATGCAAAATCAAAATAACAAATTGGGAGCATTTATAGTACCGACAGGAATAGGGGCATCAATCGGAGGTTATGCCGGAGATGCAAGTTATTGGGCGAGAGAGTTTTCTAAATATTCTAACCTGATTGTAAATCCGAATGTTGTTAATGCCGGCGGATTTTCGGGCATAAACGACAGAATGCTTTATGTCGAAGGGTATTCGCTTGATGAATTTTTTAAGGGTAAATTAAGACTGATACCTGTTAATACAAAAAATAAGATTGGTGTTATATTTGACAAATCAATTCCTCAAGGAATATTGAATGTTCATATAAATACAATTAATGCTGTAAAAACAATTTATGGTTGCGAGATTATAGGATATGACATAACAGATGAAGAAGTTGGTGTTGAATTTTGTGTTGACAAGACAGATATTTCAACAGGAACAGTAGGTAATATCACTACCGTTCTTGAGTCAGGAAAACGTTTGATTTCAAAAGGAGCAGAGGCTCTGGCAATTGTTTGCCGATTTAAAGAAGATGATTTTGACAATTATGCTAACGGAATAGGAGTTGATCCCGTAGGTGGTGTTGAGGCTATAATCTCTCATTACATATCAAGAGAATTAAAAATTCCGTGTGCTCATTCTCCTGCTTTTGATGATATAACAATATCACAAGAAGTTGTAGATCCGAGATGTTCTTCTGAGTACATAACGCCTACATATCTTCCGTGTATTCTGCTCGGATTATCACAAGCACCGAAACTAAATTTTAATAGTGAGGGTTTGTCGATTAATGATTTAAAATTTTTAGTAATGCCATATAATGCATTGGGTTCAATTCCTGTGTTTGAAGGATTAAAGAAGGATATTCCGGTTTATGGAATAAAAGAAAATTCAACAGTACTAAACGTTACTTCAAATAATATCAACGATAAAATTAAAGTTATAGAAACATATCAACAGGCACTGGATGTCATTAAACGTATATAATAATCATCCCGATTAAAATACCTATAATGACTGCAAAAGCAGGAGATTTACTTCTGTACATAAGAATTGATTGAGGTAAAATTTCACCAAATACGACGTATAACATAGCCCCACTGGCAAAACTCAAACTCAAAGCAAGTCCGAGAGGTCCTATATCACCCAGCCAATAACCTAACAACGCACCAATAATAGTAGGTGCTCCGCTTAGAGCGGTAATCAAAATGGCAAAACGTCTTTTTATTCCGCCATTTATTAAAGGAACGGCTATTGCCATACCTTCAGGGATATTGTGTAATCCTATTAAAACTGCAAGGATTAGAGCAGAACCTTCCATAACACTTTTCGTGTTAGCATAAGATGCTCCGATTGTCATACCTTCTGGAAGGTTGTGCAGTGCAATAGCACAAGCCATTATAGTTCCGGCACCTAATAGTGCCATTCTCGTATCGTGTTTTTTTAAATGAACGGACAAATGGTTACTGTGGATTATTTCATCTAAATTATCCGCAGTATGAGGGTGTTTTTTAGATATATGTTTTACTTCTGAATCGGTATGTGTATCAATGATAAAATTGAGCAAATATACAACAAGCACACCAAATGCAATAGCAAAGCATATTGTTAAAATACTTGTATTAGTTTTTATAGCACTCTGGATTAAATCAAAACAAACAATAGCAGTCATTACGCCACCTGCAAAACTAAGCAAAAGACTTGCTGTTCTAACAGAATCACGTTTGAACAAACCGCTAAGAGCACCACCTAATCCGGTACCGCCTATTCCGGCTAATGTTGTTACACCTACAAGTGTTAATAATCCGTTCACTTTCTTATCTCCATTATTTATTGTTAATCAAAAAAAAGTTTTGTAAAGAGCAAATAATATTATAAAGAATGGTTTAACTTAGTTTTTAAGATTCTTAAAGAATTAAGAACTGCAAGTAAAGTAACCCCGACATCAGCAAATACAGCACCCCAGAGCGTCATATAACCGAAAGCACCTGCTATTAAAAATAATATTTTGATTATTAATGCAAATGATATATTTTGATTAACAATAGTCATTGTTTTTCTGGAAATATTAATTAAGGCAGGAATTTTATCTATTTTGTCGTCCATTAAAACAACATCAGCCGCTTCAATCGCAGCATCGGAGCCAAGACCCCCCATCGCAATTCCGACATCTGCTTGTCTTAATACCGGTGCATCGTTTATACCGTCACCCACAAATAACACACTTTTTCTAAAACCTTTTTTATTTTTGTTTTTCAATATTTTATATTCGAGAATTTTAACTTTATCTTCAGGCATCATCTGAGTTTTTATTTCATCAACCCCTAATTTATAACCGACAGCCTGTCCTATATTATCAACATCTCCTGTTAACATAACGGTTTTGACTTTTTTTGATTTTAACCATTGAATAGTTTCTAATGCATTAGATTTTATTTCATCTCTAATCAATATATAACCGATATAGATGTCATTTTTTGCTACATATATAATGGTACCGAAATCGTTACTTTGCGGATGTTCAATATTATGTTCATCCATTAATTTACTGCTTCCGATTAGAATTTTATCGTCATAATAAAATACCTGAGTACCTTTACCCGCATATTCTTCAACATTTGTAATTTTTTCTTCGTCAATTTTTTCTTTACATGCATTTTTAATAGATATTGCTATCGGATGCGTAGAATGATATTCGGCAGCAGCAGCATATTTTAATAATTCTAAAAAAGTTATGCCTTCTTCACACACTATATTACTTACTTTAAAATTACCTTTAGTAAGAGTTCCGGTTTTATCAAACAAAATAGTATCAGGTCGAGATAGTTGTTCAATATAGTTGCTTCCTTTTATTAAAATTCCACATTTTGATGCTGCCCCTATTCCTGCAAAGAAACTCAGCGGAACAGATATGACAAAAGCACAAGGACAAGAAATAACTAAAAATGTTAATGCACGTTTGAACCAAATTTCAAAAATCCCGTTATAAAATATTACAGGTATTGCTGTTAACAAGACTGCCCCAAGAACAACAATCGGGGTATAATATCTTGCAAATTTAGTTATATATTTTTCCGCTTTTGCTTTTTTTGCACTTGCATTTTCGACGAGTTCCAATATTTTTGAAACTGTAGAGTCAGAAAACACTTTCGTAACTTTAATTTTTAAAACACCTGACGATGTAATACAACCGCTGATTGCTTCATCTCCTGATTTAATAGTTCTAAGTGCAGACTCGCCTGTAAGAGCAGATGTATCAATAGTTGAAGAACCTTCAATCACGATACCGTCAACAGGGATTTTTTCTCCTGTTTTTACAACAACAATATCTCCTATTTTTATATCAGACGGAAGCACTTGTTTTAAGGTACCGTCTATCTCTATATGTGCGTAATCAGGACGTAAATCCATTAGTTCCGCTATTGATTTTCTTGATTTATCTACAGCATTATCTTGAAAATATTCTCCTATTTTATACAGAAGCATTACCATAACTGCTTCCGGTGCTTGATTTACGCATATTGCTCCTATTGTTGCAATACTCATAAGAAAATTTTCATCAAATACCATACCGCTTTTAATATTTTTTATTGCACACAACAATACATCTGCTCCCGCTATGATATATGCTGTGATAAAGAAAATAAATTTTAGGGAATTATTATTAACAAAAAATGCTGTAATATATATAACTAAAGCAAAACTAATTTCATAAATATATCGATTATTATTATGTTCGTAATTATTGCAATTACAATCATGAGTTTCTGTATTATTCATTTCTAATCTTCCTGATTTATGACAGACATATATAGTATAGATGTTAAACAATGTTTATTCAAGTTATACTATCGCATTTGTTGTTTTAAAGTTGAACGAGTATTTGCTAAAGGTCCGCTATTAGGACTTCTCATTAGCCGATAGTAATTTTTTATATATGTTATTGGAAATTTTGGCAACCAAGATAACTTCATTAAAATAGAAATTGTATCGGCTCCTTGAGAATACATTAATTCATCAATAGTCATTTCATACGCAGGAGAAATAGATGAAATAACTTTCAATAAATAATCTGTTAGTGTTACAACAGAGTATCCTGCCCCAACACCTGTGTTTACAACAAGATTAGTTACTTTAAAGTCCTTATCTTCAGTTATATTATCAATATCAGACGGCAGAGTGATTTCGCCATCGGATATTTTTTCAATCTGACACCATCTGCCTTCATATTGAACCATCATTACGTTTGGTTTTGGCATATAAATATCATCGAATTCATTGTTTAATAGAGTATTTCCATCCATATCAACAATACCGTATCTGAAATTTTTTCTGGTTATAAACATTTTCCCGTATAACAAGTCAATAGAGGAATATTCAGGCTGAATGATTGTTCCCCCGTCCTCGTTATAAAGCCCGTAATCATTATCGTTTCCGAGTTTAACAAATTTCTCCGCTATCCTGTCGACATTTCTATATTTCGGAAGAATTATATAATCTCCGTAATAATCCATTAAACCATATTTATTTTTGTATTGAACAATCCAGGATTTATCTCCCATTCTAATCAATTTTTTATATATCGGTTTAGTAATAATAGTTCCGTCAGATTTCATCAACCCAAATTTATTCTTTTCAGAATAAACTTTAACCAGTAATTGATTGTTTTCATCTCTGGTATTTGCATCAATAGGAACACGTTCTTCATATTCATCAATAACGGTTTCTTCTATAACCTGTTCTTCTGTTACTGTATTAGATGTTTCAGGTAAGACCTCTTGTGAGAACGCAATATTTGTTCCGCTTATAAAAATACAAAAAGTTAAAAATACAAAAAATATTCTCATACAATTAATAATATCATAAATTAAGTAAACACAAAGGTTAATATTTAATAAAAAAAGAGGGAACCTAAAAAGTTAAATTTTAACTTTCTTAATACAGTTTCCTCTTTTTTTTATAATGTTTTATAGTTTTATACACTAATAAGTTCTTTTACTTCTCTACGTTTAACCTTTCTGGTTGTAGTCTTAGGAAGTTCATCCTTTGAAATGACAATATTAGTAGGACGTTTATATTGAGCCAAATGATCAGATAAAGATTTAATATCGACCTTAATCATTCTTTCAATATCTTCATCAGAGTAAGAATTATAAAGTTCTTTCTTAGGAACAATAACAGCAGTTACTTCTTCAGTTCCGTCTTTTGAACCGCCACTTCTTGATGTACCTAAAACACAAACTTCAGAAACGTAAGAACTTTTTTCGATTACAGATTCCACTTCTTCAGGGAATACTTTTTTACCACCGTTAAGAACAATCATATTCTTAATTCTGCCGGTAATAAATATATGACCGTCTTTATCTATTCTGGCGATATCACCGGTATGAAGCCATCCGTCTTTATCAATAACTTCAGCAGTCATCTCAGGTTGATTATGATATCCTTTCATAACAGAAGGACCTCTTAACCATAATTCACCGCCTTCAGCAATTTTTGCTTCAAAATGTTTGAGCGGTCTGCCAACAGATGCCAATTCATTACGTTTATCAGTGTTAACTGATACAACAGGACAAGTTTCAGATAAACCGTATCCTTGATAAACTTTTATACCGATTCTTTCAAAGAATTTTCCGACTTCAACATCCAAAGGAGCACCACCTGCTATACATCCGAAAAATTCACCGCCAAAACTATCATGTATCTTTTTAAACATTAATTTTTTGATTTTATATGACGGAACAAATTTCGCAAGATGATACATGAAATTAAACATTATTTTTGTAAAAATAGGAAGTGAATTGATTTGTTTTTCAACACCTGCTTTCAATAATTTCAAAAATGCCGGAACAACAAGCATAAATTGTATTTTCTTTTCTCTCATAACACCTAAAATATCTTTAGGTTTCAAACTTGTTGTGTAATAAACAGTATGTCCGAAATTCAAAAACATTCCGAAACCTACTGTCATTTCAAACAAGTGGTTCATCGGCAAAATAGACAACATAGTTGTTTTCTCTCCACTCGGAAGAATTTCATTTATAGCATCAGTCAAATCTTCCAATTGTGCATTGATATTACCGAATGAAACTTCAACCCCCTTTGGAGCACCTGTAGTACCTGATGTATAAATAATCAAAGCAGTTGACTTAGAACTTCTTTGTCGCCATTTTGCAGTAAAGATTTCAGGTAACATATAAATATCGGTCAAACCATCTTTATTAATATGTTCATCCATCAATATAATATGTTTGATAGAATCTATTTCTTTTTGTAATTCAAGTGCCAAATCAAGATAATGTTGAGAAACAAACATTACTGTAGGCAAACAATCCGATAAAATAGAGGATAACTCGTATTTTGATAATTTAATATCCAACGGTATTGTAGTACCGCCTGCAAGTATAGAAGCAAATACACATGCTCCGTATTCAGGTTTAGATTCGGAAAGAATAGCAATTCCCTCTCCTTTTTTAAACTCTAAATCTTCTATCAAATATCTGGCAGTCTTTTCCGCCAATAGACTTAATCCTTTATAAGTGATTTCTCTCCACCCGTAAAGTCCTTTAATTCCTAATGCAATTCGTTCTTCATAGTTAGTAGTTTTATCTTGCATTAATGATAAAATTCTACTATTTCTTAATCCTTCATTTTCCATTTCATACCACCATTAATAAATTTTTACAGAAACATCTCCAGTACCAATATTCTAATCTTTTTATCTTTAAAATGCAATGTTTTATTACTATTTACAACCATTTTGTTAAATTTTTGTTATATTATATCCATTCACACTTTAACATACATAAATCATCATTAGTTCTTGCATTTTTTAAAACATGCAAGGTCGTATTATTTTCTAACATTTGCACATCAGATATCAGTTCTTCTCCATATTTAATTTCTTTCTTAAATACCATATCAATATTTTTTAATCTGTGAAGTTTTTTAAATTCGTACGGCAGCGGCTCCATTGCCCAAACAATATAATTAGCATTATTTGCATGCATATTAACATCAATGTCATTATATCGAACACTGAATTTATCTTCATAGTCTATTTTTGATATATTATTAACTTTGTTATATTTTAAATCATATTCATTAGGAATAAATTTTGACATATATTTATTACCGGAAAGTATATTTTCAACATTAGTCATTTCTAAGGTTTTAATATTAACAAGTGTCCACATGCTTGAAGCACGAGCAAGTACTTTATCATTTGATAACAATTCAAAATTACGATATGCAAAAAGTTTGTTACATCCTCTTGGTTCAGTTCGTAAGATTAATTTCTGTACGTCTGACGGATATTCTTCAAACTCAATACGGTATTTTAAAAGTACCCACATAAGGTTTTTAGGATATATATATGAATATCCGAAACCTAATCTCTCTGCATTATCACTTGCAATATCCTGAAAAAAATTTAATAAAGAAAAAGTTTTTAAACGTTTATCAAAATCTATATCAGAATAACGTATATTTATAGATTCTTCCGAAATTTTTTCACTCATCATAATACAACTTGTCATACGCAAACCCCATAATTTTATCTAATATTACTATGCTATAAAAATAATATTGTGTAAACAGATAAAATCTAATTCTGTTATATATAAAATCAACAAACCTTCAATTTGTTATATTCATCCTGAATCTGTTTTTGTTCAAGTTTTACACTATTGATAAATTCTACATCTTTTTTCACAATCTTTTGAGCGGCAACAACCGCCTCAGAAGCATTGCCCGTATGAACAACTAATCCGTTATAATTAGGTGCGATTTTTATGGCAGTATGTTTTTTACTCGTAGTAGCACCTCCAACCATCAAAGCAGGTAGTTTAAACCCTTCTTTTTCCATTCGCTCTGCAACCTTTTGCATTTCTTCTAATGATGGTGTAATTAACCCTGACAGTGCAATAATATTAGCATTATATTTTCTTGCAGATTCTAAAATCTCCGATGAATTAACCATAACTCCCAAATCAATAACTTCTAAACCGTTACACGTCAACATTAATGATAGAATATTTTTACCTATATCGTGAACATCACCCTTGACTGTAGCAAGAACCACGGTTCCGATTTTTTCAGATTCGCAGTTTTTTTCAAAATCCGACTGCAAAAATTCAACCGCTTCTTTCATAATTCTTGAACTTTTGACAACTTGGGGTAGAAACATTTTCCCCGACCCAAAATAATCTCCGACAATATTCATCCCTTCCAACAAAACCTTTTCAATAACTTCGACAGGAGTGTATTTAGTTAAAGATTCTTTTAAATCTTCTTTTAAATATGAGGTATCTCCTTTTATCAGTGCATATTGTATTCGTTTCTCAACACAATTATCTCTCCATTGTTGATGATTTTTTTCAGAAGTTTTCTCTTTCTCGGAAACTTTATGATTCTCAGCATACTGTAATAATTCTTCAGATGCTCCCGATTTTTTATTTAAAACAACGTTTTCTACAAGTGTTTTCAGAGGTTCTTCAATTTCATCATACGTCATTAACATTCCTGCATTAACAATCCCCATTGATAAGCCTGCTTTTATTGCGTGGTATAAAAAAACTGTATGTATTGCCTCTCTTATTTTATTCATTCCTCTGAAAGAGAACGAAATATTGCTTATTCCACCTGAAAATAAGGCTTGAGGATAACGTTTATGCAGAATTTTTAATGCCTCTATAAAATTAACAGCATTGTTATCATGTTCTTTCATGCCGGTTGCTATAGGAAAGACATTCAAATCAAAAATTAAGTCAGAAGGACTAAAACCGCACTTTTCGGTTAATAACTTATATGCACGAGAAACAATTTCAACTCTGTCATTAATTTCTGTTGCCTGTCCTTTTTCGTCAAAAGTCATAATCACAGGCACCCCGCCGAGAGAATATATTTCGTTCGCTTCTTTTATAAATTTTTCTTCTCCGACTTTTAAACTTATAGAGTTAACTAAGGGTTTTGATTGGATGCATTTTAATGCAGACTTTACGACATCAAAATCAGAAGAATCAATCATAATCGGAACTTTTGAAATTTCAGGTTCGGAGGTTATAAGATTTAAAAATTTACACATATTTTGTTTAACATTAGACAAATCAGAATCCATACAAATATCAATAATGTTTGCACCGTTTTCAACCTGCTTACGTGCAATTTCAACAGCAGATAAGAAATCGCCTTCCAGAATTAATTTCGCGAATTTCTTAGACCCAGTAACATTTGTTCTTTCTCCAACCATAATAAAATTCTGATTTCCGTCATAAACAAACGGTTCTAAACCGCAAAAAGAGGTTATATCCTTTTTGCGTTGAATGATTTCTTTTGGTTTATAATTTTTTAAGACATCTGCAATTACTCTTATATGTTCGGGAGTGGTTCCGCAACATCCGCCCGCAATATTTAAAATTCCTTTTTTTGCAAGATATTCATAACCTTTTGCCATATTTTCGGGAGTTTCATCGTATCCGCCAAATTCATTTGGCAAGCCTGCATTCGCATATACTGAAATCCTGCATTTCGCAATTCCAGATAATTCTTCTATGTAAGGAATCATATTATCAATCCCCATAGAACAATTTAAACCTACAGTCATAGGATTAGAATACTCTATACTATAATAGAAAGCCTCTAAAGTTTGTCCTGAAAGAGTTCGCCCCGATTTATCAGTCAGAGTAGCAGATAACATTATGGGGATATCAATTTTGTATTCTTGCAAAACTTGTTTTATAGCGTATATAGCCGCTTTAGCATTTAGTGTATCAAAAATAGTTTCTATTAAAAAAACATCAACTCCTTCTTCAGCCAATACAGAAACTTGCTCTTTGTAACAGTCTACAAGATTATCAAATGAAATATCTCTGTATTCAGGATGCATAACATCAGGAGAAATAGATGCAGATTTGTTAGTAGGTCCGATAGACCCTGCAATAAATCTGGGTTTATCAGGGGTTGAATATTCTTCTGCCAGTTTTCGTGCTAATTTCACAGAGGAACGATTCATCTCTTTTACATAAGTTTCTAACCCGTAATCTTTTTGTGAAATGGAGTTAGCACTGAATGTATTACATTCAATAATATCAGCACCTGCATCCAAATAGGCTCTGTGAACTTTTTCAATTGCATCCGGTTTAGTTATTGATAAAAGTTCATTATTCCCTTTTAAATCTATCTTCCAATTTTCAAACTCAGAACCTCTGTAATCCCTCTCAGATAAATTCTGCTTTTGAATCATCGTTCCCATTGCACCATCGAGAATTAATATTCTCTCTTTCAGCAATGACCTTATATCAAATGTATGCTCTTTTCTTTCCACCGTTCACAATTCACTATTTTATTATACAAATGACTTTACAATAACAGGAATTAGGCTATCAACCAAACCTACAAAAAACATTAAAAATACAATAACCGCAAATGCTTTTTGCATATCAGAGAATAGAAACATTTTTTTGTTTTCTCTGTATTCTTTAATCCCTTTGTATTCATCAGCATAAGGTTGAACAGGAAGTTGTTTTTCAATTTCTTCTAATACCTTTGAAAATTTAATTTTAATAAGCATATTATAGGCATCCATATTAGCCCACCAGAGCATAGTTGAACCCATCCCAATAACTGCAATTAATGAACTCAACGAAATATTATATGCAAATACTGTACCTTTTGTTAATTGCATAACGATTAACAAGATAACAGATAAACATAAATAAAATCTATTAACCATAAAACTTCTGGAAATAAAGGATTCCTTTTGTTCTGAATATAATTTGTATTGTTGAAAAATTAAATCTTGTTCACTCATTTTTTATTCCTTTTTTATTCTTGATTGTTATTTCTATTGCCTTCAACAGTTTTCATTAACTCATCAAAATCTTTTTCATCGAGAGTTTCCTTATCCAATAATGCTTTGGAAATATAATCCAGCATATCTCTATTTTGAGTTAATAAATCTTTAGCAATAGCGTATCTTTCATCAATAATCTTTTTGACTTCTTTATCAATATCAGCGGCAATTTCTTCGGAAAAATCTCTGCTATGCCCGAAATCACGCCCCATAAAGACGTGTTCTTGAGATTTACCGTAAGTGAGGTTACCCATTTTATCACTCATCCCGTACGCAGTTACCATTTTTCTGGCGAGTTCGGAGACTTTTTCCAAATCATTAGATGCTCCGGTTGTTACAGATTCAGCACCATAGACTATTTCTTCGGCAACTCTGCCGCCAAGAGTCATAGTAATTCTGTCGAGAAGTTGAGATTTTTTCATAGTAAGATAGTCTTTTTCAGGTAAAGTCATTGTAATACCTAATGCCATACCTCGAGGAATAATAGATACCTTGTGTAAAGGATCGCATCCTTTCAATAACTTCGCAAGAAGTGCGTGACCGACTTCGTGATAAGCAGTGTTTTCTTTTTCTTCGTCAGAAATAATTCTGCTTTTCTTTTCAGGTCCTGCCATAACTTTGTCAATTGCTTCTTCTAAATCAGGCATTTCTACTTTAGTTTTATCGTGCCTTGCCGCTAACAAAGCCGCTTCATTTAATAAATTCTGTAAGTCAGCCCCTGTAAATCCGGGAGTACGTTTTGCTAAAACTTTAAGGTCAACTTCTTCCGCCAACGGTTTGTTTTTAGCGTGAACTTTTAGAATTTGTTCTCTGCCTAAAACATCAGGTTTGTTAATAACAATTTGTCTGTCGAATCTGCCGGGTCTTAATAAGGCGTTATCTAATATGTCAGGTCTGTTTGTAGCGGCGATAACAATAATATTAGTATTTTTATCAAAACCGTCCATTTCAACAAGTAATTGGTTAAGAGTTTGTTCTCTTTCATCGTGTCCCCCGCCTAAACCGGCACCACGCTGACGACCTACCGCATCAATTTCATCAATAAATATAATACAAGGTTGATGTTTTTTAGCCTGTTCAAACAAATCTCTGACACGGCTTGCACCTACCCCGACGAACATTTCTACAAAATCGGAACCGCTAATAGAGAAGAACGGAACACCCGCTTCGCCTGCAACCGCTTTTGCCATAAGAGTTTTACCGGTACCGGGAGCACCAACTAACAAAACTCCTTTGGGAATTTTTGCACCTAATTTTATATATTTTTCACTATGTTTTAAGAAATCGACGATTTCTTCCAGTTCTTTCTTTTCTTCATCAATTCCTGCAACATCTTCGAATTTGGTTTTTACTTTGCTGTCTAAAAGCATCTTTGCTTTGCTTTTACCAAAAGACATTGCTTGAGCCCCACCTGATTGAATACTTTTAGCCATAACAACAAGAAATATAATAAACAAAAGAGGCAAGATAAGAGAGCCTAAAATGTTCATCATCTGAGATGATTCGCTAGGCTTTTTAACACTGATATCAACATTTGCCTGTTCAAGTTTTGGCATTAACGATGCTGTATTAGGTATAAGAACGTGATATTGAACAGTCGGAACATTAGCAGGTACACCCATTAATGAATCATATTTTGATTGAGTTTTAGGTGCTTCAGGTTGTTTTATCGGAATTGCCGTTAAAGAGTTTCCGTCAATTTGAACACTTTTTATTTCTCCTGCTTGTAGTTTTTGAACAAATGTTGTATAAGATAATTCACTTGTTTGGGTAGTTGAACCGGCAAACAGCATTGACACAAATGCCAGTACCATAATCCCCAGAACTACATACATACCAACAGATTGACTTTTATTCATATAGCACCTCTATTACCTATTCTAATATATTTATTAATTAGTATATCAGAAAATATATTATTGAGTAAATAGTAAGGAGTTAATCTAAATTATTACCAAATCGGGCGATTAAAATTATGAATAAACGGTTAATATTATAACTGTTATGAACTATGTGAATAAACTACTGAGAGCCATAGATGAAGATATCTATTTATCGCCGGATGAATGGACTGATAAACATAAATATGAATCAGGCATGAAAAAATGGATAGCGGATATCGTGCCGGCGGATATATTAACACGCAGCGTAAAAAAGGCGATTGAATCGATTGTTACAATGTGTGAATGTTATGATTTTTATCATCAATTTCCTGATAAAATCAATTCTCCAAATTATGGTGATAACTGGGGAGTGCGAGCAAATTATATAGAGATAAATAATCGTGCAATAGCAGAAATGCACTTTGGTGAATGCAAAAATGGGATAATGAGTTCAATAAAGATTTTACCTGCTATTCCTCCTTCAGCAAAGAGTTGGGCGAACTGTATTATATTATCTCAAATATTTCCTAATATATTTGGCGACGGATATAACAAAGGAGTCGATGAAGAAAATTCTCTGTACGGAATAAAATTGGGAGGAGAGTACAGTAAGAATATTATTAATTTTGATATAACTGATAAAATAACAGCAGATGAACAATTTATTGCATTTAATGATATAGCACACTTTCATGGGTTAAAAACAGGGTTTCGCACAATTATTTCTGCAGATCAAATAAAAGTTGTACAAAAAGACGGAAGTGACATAACGTTTGATTGGAAAAATCCGACACATTTAGAATTGTTTATATCAGAGCATGTCAAATTGATTAATTTAGGGTTTGAAGCAATTTTTATTGATTCCGCAAAACATATAGGCGGATATGATATGGAGAATTATACAGGAGTCGGAGAATTGCCGAGTTATGAACAAATGCAATATATTATCCACGAGATACGTTCACGCTCAGGAAAGACAACTTTAAGTTTTGTGGGAGAAAAAAGTACTGATGATTTTGAACGATATAAGAATTTAGGTTTAACATCCGGAACATCATTCATCGAACCGGATAACTATGATAATGTAAAACATTGGTCAATACGTTTTAAATACGAACATTCTTATACACCGGGAATAGAAGTATCAAATGATAATGATATGGGTGGTCGAAGTTACGAAGAACGGTTACACCGTATCAATAATTCATTGTTCGGGTATGAGTACCCGAGTGATAAGTTGCCGAGTTTTATGCAAATGGAGGACATTTTCCCATTAAGATACGATACAAGCACACATCATTTAATGATGTATAATCCGTCATATTCAATTGACGGAAGCCCTGAAAGTCATTGGGAAAATCTTTTCGCTAAAGCAGACGGAAAAATTTATAATAAAAAGGTTGCAGATTTATTTATATATGCACAAAATTTATAAAAGTTAAGTAATACAAAAGAAAAGGAGAAATTATGTTAGGTTTATTATTTAGATGGATTGCGTACTCATTATCGATTATGTTTGTGGCGTGGATAGTACCGGGAATACATGTTAAGAACTTTGGAAGTTCAATGCTTGTGGCAGTTGTTTTAGCATTGATAAATGCATTTATAAAACCATTATTAATGGCTATATCATTACCAATAAACTTTTTAACGTTAGGATTGTTTACATTAGTAATTAATGCTTTCTTGTTCTGGTTAGTCGGTAAAATTACGCCTAATTTCGAAGTAGAAAACTTTTGGGTAGCATTATTAGGTTCATTGATTTTATCATTATTAGCAATGTTAATCGGTAAAATTTAGGAATTTTTTTCGCAAAATATTTATAATAACAGAACAGGAGTCATTGTGAAAAATGACTCCTGTTTGTGTTGTGTAGTGATGGTTCTATATTTTAGAACTCAGCAAGTACTTTCTTGCCCATTCGATTTACTGATTTAATTGCATTCATGTGCAGATGAGTTTGCCATAAATCATCAGGATTTTTCATATATTCCAATCCTTTTGCTTGTAAAATTTTTACCATGTTGTTGATTTCAACATCATTTTCGAACGTGTCAAATTTACGAGTTTGATTCATAAAAGACCTCCAAATAAATATAAAAAATAAACACTAAACCAAGTGTAGTTTAACATATTTTTAAGTAGTTGTAAATAAGAATAGATTGAATTTATTTTAATATTTTGTTACACAAAACATTGATAACTATAATAAAATCACAAGATGAAAACGATAAAAATGTATAAATGTAATCTCTAAAATGCAAATTTTCTTAATTTTAATAAAGTAAAATATTCTTAAAATATTTCAATATTTATCTCTTATAACCTTAATGCATTGTTGCCTTATAGATAAAAGAAAGACTAGGTTTTAGAGGTTACCTATATTATAAAAACATGTTAAAAACTCAATGTTTATAAATGTTTTAATCTTGTTAACGGAATTATATAAATAAATCCCTCAAAATAGTACTTTACAAAAAAAAATTATTTGATAATATATAAATATAGAGAAGTTTCTCATAGACTCAACGTTTGCGAAGCGAACAAAAGGTTCAAAAAGAGCAACAAAGTTGCGGAACCATTGAGCAGAGGAACTTGACAATTAAATAATATTCACAATAGAATAAAAA
>CACXGY010000101.1 GCA_902767275.1 uncultured bacterium
TGGCAAGTTTTGCTAATGTATTTTTTGTTACCATATAGTCGCCATCTTCTTTTTGAAGAGCACGTCTTAACTTGGTAATTTCTTCAACTGACATACCTTGATATTCAGTAACAATAGCAACTTGTGCCTTTTCAACTTTTTCTTTAATTTGAGCGACTTTATCACTCTTAAAGGCTTTTGTTGACATGTTTTGCTCCTTTTTTCTGTTTTTTGTTATCGACCTGATTTATGTACAAAAGTAAAAAGATTTTGCACATACCGCAAAATCTTACACATAAATACTATTAATATATTTCGACTTAGTGTAACCTCGGTTAGCCGGCTTTTCCTTTTATAATTCGATGGTCTGAGAACCTGTGATTCTCATCTACGACAAGGACTCGCACCTTGTATCGCCACCGTAATAACTAACTGTCTGCGGTTTGTACTTATGATAGCAAATAAAATCAAAAAATCAAGTATTTTTTATTTTTTGTTTAACGTTTCTTAATCATGTGTTTACAATGCATTGGCTACTATTTTTAAATTTTCATCGTTGATTTTTGACAAGGCTATTTTTTTATATTCTTCTTTCAACAAATTTTGTGATTTTAGCAGTTCCATTACTTTAATAATAACTGTTTGATTTTCGCCGCTTAGCAGGGATACTAAACTGTCTTCATCACGTACAATATCTAATACAAAGAATATAAAATCACTTTCTTCATATAATTCTTCGTACAAAAAGGATGTTAAAGGGTATAAATTTGCATTGTTTAGTAAGTTCTTTATATCATTGACTTCGTTTTTTGTATTTTTATCTTCGTCAAATAAGTATTCTTCATTTTCAGTAATCATATTAAATTTTTCTTTAGCAAGGAACAGTGCTACTGCACTTGCACCGCTCGGCGACGATTTTAAGAGTCGTTCTAAAAATTCGTAAAATCTAAAGTCAATCACTTGTGAAACCGGCACTAATTCTACCAGACCATTTATAATATAGCAGAATGTTAAAATAGCATCATCATTATAATCTGTTTGCAGCATATCAGGTAATGGCATCAAGTATGGAATTAATTCAGCAATATTTTCTGACATTTTAGAATGTTTCATAGCCTCAAACAATGGCTCTAACGCTCTTTTATCTTGATATGCAACTAAAAAACTTGCTGCAGTCATTTGTTCAAAATCATCATCAGATTTTAGTTTGTTGATAGCAAGTTCAAAAGAATCGTTATTATCAAGTTTTGCCAATGCTCTGGCACAATTTTCAGATAAAGATGTTTCATCACTGAAAGCATAATCTTTTAATAGGGGTAATGCTCTATCATCTTTTACATAAGAGAAATATCCTGCTGCATAAGTTTTTTCTGATAAAGTTCCGGAATTGAGTTTTTCCAACATAATATCTGTTATATCGCTGTTACCGTATTGTGCCAAAGTTGAAGTAATAAAATCCTCATAGTATGGGGAATATATGTTTAAAAACTTCAATAAATTTTTATAATTAGAAATATTGCAGGCTTTTTCAAGTCTTTGAGCAACATTTGATTTTACAAAATCAAACAAAAAGTCGTCTTTTGAAACCAATTCCTCAAATAGAGATATGTCACCGTTATTTATAATTTCCTGAGCGACAGCCTCATATTCGTTTTGATTTTTTCCGGTTAGTTGTTTTATTTTATCCATAAATGTCAAATCCTATCTTTAACTTGTTGCCCTAATGCTTTATTGCCTTATTGCCTTTAATTAATCAAGATAGAAAATGGTTACAACTTTGTGAGTTTCTTCAGCATATTCAACAGCCGTTTGCAGAGTTTTACTTGTGTGTGACAAGAAACAAATAAGTTGATTACAGTCATCAATAATTTCTCTGTTACAAACTCTTGATGCATCAGCAAGAGTCATCATTGCTCTGTCAGCGTGTTCGATGATATTCGGAACTCCGATTAACTGATTTTGAACGTCACTCGGTTGTTGACCGATTGTTTGAGGTAAAATAACTTTTAATTTATCAGGATTAGATTTCATAGCCCCTCTGATAGCAGCGGCATTAGTACCGTATGAACCACCTGATGTGATAATTGTGTTACCTTGCATTACAAGTGCTGTTGTTAAAGTTTCTATCATTTGCTGGTGAGTAATGGCGAGGTTTCTTGACCCGATAATTGCAATCCTTTTCGCTGATTGTTTAATAGTTGCTAATTCCATTGAAAGTTCGTCTACAGTATCCGGTCCGTCTTCTAATGCAATTGGTTTATCGTCGAACGGTACCATAATTGAACTTTGTTTGGTTTCTTCATTATCTGCCATATTTATAATATCTATCATTCCTTCACCCTTCAAATTCATTATAATTTAATTGCCAAATCATTTCTTTTTGTGTATGCTGTTTATAATATCACAAAAAATAGATTTTGGGAAGTGGGAATGAAAAATATTTTAGAAACTCTCAACAATGAACAGTTGAGTGCGGTAAAAACGACAAAGGGGTCATTACTTGTCCTAGCCGGTGCAGGGAGTGGTAAAACGAAAGTTTTAACCGCCAGAATTGCATATATGGTTAAAAATGGCACTAACCCAAGAAATATTTTAGCGGTAACGTTTACTAATAAAGCCGCAAAAGAGATGAAAGAGCGTCTTTCTGTTATTTTAGGGGAAGATGTTGTCAAGTATATGTGGGTAGGTACTTTTCATAGTATTTGCGGAAGAATTCTTAGACAAGATATTGATAAGTATGAATTTCAATCAGGGAAAAAACTGGATAAGAATTTTACGATATACGATGAACAAGACTCTCTTGCTATTATTAAGCAGTCAATAAAGAAATTAAACCTTGATGAAAAGATGTATCAACCCAAATTAGTCAAATCTATAATTTCTAATTCAAAAAATAAGATGCAGGATGCATACACATTTGCTACATTTGCAAGAGATTTTAAATCACAGCGGATATCTCAAATCTACGATGATTATGAAACAGCATTGAACAATAATAACGCTATTGATTTTGATGATATGTTAATGCTTTGTGTAAAAATGCTTGAACAAAATTCAACAGTCAGAGAAAAATATTATAACAGGTTTCAACATATTTTGGTTGATGAATTCCAAGACACAAATCAGGCACAATATAATCTGGTAAAAGCATTATATACAAATAATTTATCGGATATTCCCGAAACGCGTTCTTTATGTGTTGTCGGAGATGTTGACCAATCAATTTACAGTTGGCGGGGAGCAGATTTTAAAATTATTTTAAACTTTCAGCACGATTTTAAAAATTGCAAGTTAATAAAATTAGAACAAAACTATCGTTCAACCGAAAAAATTCTAAATGCAGCGAATGCCATTATTGAGAATAATGAGCAACGTGTAGACAAAGTTCTGTACTCGAATAAAGGTGAGGGCGAAAAAATTACATATTATGAAGCAGATGATGATAATGATGAGTCTAATTTTATTGCTTCAACAATAAAATCAACATCTGCAAATTATAATCAGTTTGCAATATTATACAGAACAAACGCTCAAT
Organism: uncultured bacterium; assembly: GCA_902767275.1. Classification (GTDB taxonomy): domain Bacteria; phylum Cyanobacteriota; class Vampirovibrionia; order Gastranaerophilales; family Gastranaerophilaceae; genus UBA2883. Next base: position 3,515 of record CACXGY010000101.1, read on the forward strand.
CACGTTCATTGGAAGAAGCCTGTATATCACACGGTATACCGTATAAAATATACGGCGGATTAAAATTCTATGACAGAAAAGAAATCAAAGACGCTATTGCTTATCTTAAACTGATATATAATCCGAATGATTCACAAAGTCTAAAACGCATAATTAACGTTCCACGCAGAGCAATTGGCGATACTACAATCAGACATTTACAAGAGTTTGCGGATGAAAATGATATAAGTTTATATCAGGCAATTTTAAGACTTGATGAAGAAGAAAATATTCAACCTAAAACAAAAGTTAAACTGATGGATTTTGTCAAGTTAATAACTAATTTTCAAGAAGTACAACACAGATATCCTCTGCACGAATTTTTGAGTTTAATATTAGAAAAAACCGGATATATAAGGGAATTACAATCGGAAAATACTCCCGAAGATGAAGCGAGAATTGAAAATTTACAAGAACTTGTCAATGTTGCAAGTGATTTTACTCCTGAAGAAGAAGACAATATCTTAGGAGAATTTTTAGCACAAGTTTCACTCGTATCAGATTTAGACGGTATGGAAGAAGTCACAAATAACGTTACTCTTATGACATTACACTCCGCAAAAGGTCTGGAATTTCCTATCGTTTTTATGGCGGGGCTAGATGACGGAATATTTCCGAGTGCAAGAAGCAGTCAAACAGTTTCAGAACTGGAAGAAGAACGCAGGTTGATGTATGTCGGAGTTACCCGTGCAGAAGAAAAACTATACTTGACGAGTGCAAAAAGAAGACAAATGTGGGGTGAATACAAATATTATAATCCGAGCAGATTTATAGAAGAAATCCCTTATAATCTTGTAGAATCCGTATCTTCAAACGGTCATTCATCAGGTAAAACTTTCCAAAATGCGGTAAAAACGATTAAATCCGGAAATTACGGATACAGTGCTACTAATACAATATCATCAGGTGCAAAGAAACTTGGAACACCAAGCAGAAATTCAAGTTTTTATAACAACGAACGCACAATTTCTTCCGGTGCAAAAAAATTGGGAAGTCCTCAACGAACTTCATCAAACAGAACACCTCAACGTACAATTATTGTTAAATCTCAAGCAAATAAAAAGCGAGATGAGGAGAGAACAAAAGCACTTTTTGAAAACAATGTAATGAAGCGAAAACTTGAAGAACGAAAACAACAAATCGCTCAACAAGAACAGATTGCATTACAAAAAGAAGCGGAAAAAACAGCACCTATAGATTATTTCTTTTCCGAGGGAGAAAGAGTATTCCACGAAAAATTGGGAGTAGGACATATTCTGGAAGTAATGCAAATAGGTGATAGTACGATGTATACTATTGACTTTGGGAAAATGGGTAAAAAAGCAATGGATGCGGCTTACGCTCATCTTAAAAAATTCTAGCGAAATCCCCGTCTGGATTCTTCAAAAAGTTTATCCGTTATTTTGCTTAAAGGATTTTCAACTTCTTTTCTGTATGTTTTGTAATCACACTTTATTTTTCCGCTGTCAACTTTTTTGAAGTATTCGTTTGTCAATTTTACATAATACGGATGAATCGTATCATCTCTGACATACCCGTCAGGCATGTACCTTTGTTCAACTGCTAATACAGGTAAAGCAAAAATTAATATTGATATTAAGGCAATATTTTTCATACTTTTATTATAATGATTTTTTAATAAAAAATAAATATAACTATAAATTATAAGTCATTAAGTTATAGTGAATACTTTTCTGTAGTACAAATATGTACCGGCAATTGTCAATATTATATTTGGCAAAAATGCTGCTAAAAAAGGATTTATTGAACCTGCTTGCCCGAAAGATAAAGACAATGCTCGAATTAAATAATATGCGAAAATAATTAAAATACTAAACAAAAATCCCCTGTTATAACGAACTCTCGGAGGAGTAATAGCAAGCGGTACCCCTATCAGAACGAGTACAATAGTTGTCAGCGGGAGTGCGAGTTTATCGAACAACTCAATAATCAAATCTCGTCTGTACTCAAGTGTTTTATTATGTGAGATAAATATACATAACTGTAAGAAATTATGTTCTTTTGCGACATTACGTTTGAGTTCTTTTTTTAGATTAACCCCAAACTGAGCAATAGTTTTACCAAAATAAGTAGCATTAAGAACTTTCCCTTTGTCGGCAATGGTATAAACTATACCGTTATTAAAAATCCATCCCTTTGGAGAAGATCCGCCGGATTGTGCTTGTAAAACGTGTATAGAATCAGGCTTTGACATATCAAGAACCGTTACGTTTCTGAAATTTTTATCCTGACAAGATTCTACGTAAAATAATCTTTTGAGAGTTCTGTCCTCGTTAATTTCCTGAAAAGTAAAATCACGTTTGCCTTCTGGTATGTTTTTCTGACAAAATGCCCAGAGTGTTAAATCTTTTGCCTGCTTAGTCATGACAGGTACAATAGTTTCATTGATAAAGAAACTTGCTAAACACATTACAATAGCGAACCCGAATACAGGTTTGGCTATTCTGTTAAAACCTATTCCGCATGCTCGCATAACCGTAAGTTCAGATGCAAGACTTAATTTATTTAACGTCATAACCGTTGAAAGCAAAACACCCATAGGAATAGTCATTACAAATATAGACGGTAATGTTAAGACAACCAAAATGAATGCTACTTTAAACGGTATACCGTATTTTGCTATTTGTTTAATCAATGTCATGAAAGTATCTGATGCAAAAATAATAGATGTAAAGACAAGTACACCCATGATAAACATTTCTATAACCTGTTTTAGGATATATTTATCAAGGATTTTCATATTATCGAACTTAAAATCTTTCAGCATAACAATATTTTAGCATAAACAAATAAAAAATATTTTTAAATAAGATACGAAATAAATAGCCAAAAACTCTAATATTTGTTATCCATATTACCAATGAAAAAAACTTCACAAGAATTAATATATAGATACATATAATCCTCATCGCTCATTCCTCTCTTGATAGAGAGGCTTTTTTTATACAAGAGTTAATCTTTTAAATGCATTTTTAATAGATTCGTTATAATCAGGTCTGAGAATACCGACTTCAGTAATAATACCTGATATAAGTTCGTGCGGAGTTACATCAAATCCGGGATTTATAACATTAATCCCTTCAGCACAAACCAATTTGCCGTTTATATGAGTAACTTCGTCATGAGAGCGTTCTTCAATCGGAATTTCTTCCCCTGTAGCAATCGAGGTATCAATAGTTGACAAAGGTGCTGCAATATAAAACGGAATATTATGATATTTCGCAGCGATAGCAACAGTATAAGTACCGATTTTATTAGCAGTATCACCATTGGCAGCGATTCTATCGGCTCCGACTACAACCATATCAATCATGCCCTTTTTCATAAAGTATGAACACATCCCGTCAGTAATCATAGTGACAGGAATTCCATCCATTTTAAGTTCAAAAGTAGTAATACGAGAACCTTGTTGACGTGGTCTTGTTTCATCGGAAAAAACTTGAATGGTATTATCTTTTGCAAAAGCGGAACGAACAACACCTAACGCAGTTCCATATCCTACGGTAGCCAATGCACCCGCATTACAATGGGTTAAAATTGTTGCACCTTTAGGTACAACTTCTGCCCCATAATCTCCAATACGTTTATTTATGGAAATGTCATCATTTTCCATTTTTATACCGTTTTGTTTTAATTCTTCTACTATACCTTCAATATCCGAAGTTGAATTTTTAATAACTTCTATTTGTTTATCAACTGCCCACATAAGATTAACAGCAGTTGGTCTTGAAGTTTTAAGATATTCTGATTTTTTTATGAGTTCTGAAATAAATTCATCACGACTTAATTTTTGTGACATCAATTCCTGAGCATACAATACGACACCGTGTGCGGCAGAAACCCCAATTGCGGGAGCCCCTCTGACAATCATTGTCTGAATAGCATCGTACATTTGCTGTCCTGTTTTAATATCAATTGTTACATATTCGTACGGAACTTTTGTTTGATCAACCATACGAGAAAAATTGTCAATCCATTGTATTGTTCTTATTTTTGATTCAAAACTCATTATTTCATCCCTATATTAAATTCATTAGCCTTTTCATTTTTATATTCGGCAAGTACCTGATAAACGTAAGCAGTTACTCCGCCTGTAAACCCGTTCATTAGTGCACATAAAAGTGCAACCAGCACAAGCAAAAATACCATTGTAAAGAACATAGAAAAATTAGTAAATCCGCTGAGTAAAATATTTCCTAAAAAGTTGTTAGTAATTAGAGCGATTATTATACAAATCGGAATAAAAGAGATGCAAAAACCTATAAAGGAGGTAGCACCTATAACAGCACCCATAACAGCACCTTCTTTTATAGTAATATCTCCAAGAATGTTGTTCTTTTTAAGATATATCATCAAACCGCCGGAAAGTCCCATTATGTAAAGAACAAATGCAATGTTTCCAATGAACGGTATATTGGATATCAAACCTATAATCAAACCGATGATAACACTTAAAATACTAATTTGTCTTAATAATATAAGATTTACTTTCATAGAATACATTCTCCTATAATTCTTCTTTTATAATATCATAAAATAAAAAACAACATAATTGTCATCTTAAATTCTTCATAAAATAAAAATTGCCTGATTAACTATCCTGTTAACGATTAAAAAAATCTCTGTCGGATAAATAATAGTCTTAACAAAATAGATAGAAAGGACAGGCTTATGAAAACTAAAATAACGACAAAAAGTTCAAAAAAATTATCTGATTTTTTAAATAAGAACAAATTGCATAAACGTGATTTTGCACAAATGATAGGGGTAACCTTGTCGTATGTTTATAATTTGATTGATAATACAATTCCGTTTTCGACCCGTGGAACAACACTGGAGAGGATTGCAACCGTAATGGAAGTAGAACCTGAAGTGTTTGAAGAATATCGACTTCCTCAAGAGCCTATCTTAATTGATAAAAATATTGAAAAAATAAAGAAAAATTTAAAAGAAAAAAATATGAGTGTCATCGACTTTTTGAAATCGTTTCCTCGTAATAAAAGATTAGAAATTGTCGACATGCTTAGAGGTGCAATGCCTGTTCCGGTTGATTATAATGAATTAAAATTTATCGGTAATACTATCGGGATGAACAATGAAGAAATCTTTGATATATGGGAAACACGATTAAAACAAACTTTAGAAAACGGTGGAATGAACTTAAATTCAAATAGCGAATTAATAGATAAAATGATTGCGTGTGCAAAAAAATATACATTGAATCTTAAATAAAAATATAAATAAAAAAGATGGAACAAATTAATAATGCTTGTTCCATCTTTTTAATATTTATGTTGTCTAATAACTCTCCGCTCTAATTTACAAAAAACAAATATAATGATAATATTACTAAAATGGAGTATTTATCATGAACAAAGATATATTAAGAAAATTGTCCTATGGAATGTATGCAATATCAGCAAAAGACGGAGAAAGAGCAGTAGGTTGTATAGCAAACAGCCTGATTCAAGTAACTTATGATACTGTTGCAGTCAGTATAAACCACGCAAATTATACAAATGAAATATTAAAGAAAAATCCTAAATTTGCAGTGAGTATTTTAGGAGAGGACATTGAACAAAATACAATAGCCTTTTTAGGATTTCAGTCGGGTCGTGAGCGTGACAAATTTAAAAACATAGAATGTCTGGATGTAGAAGGTCTTTCTGTGGTAAAAAACAGTGTCGGATATTTAATCTGTGAAGTAATAGATAAACTGGAAACAGAAACTCATACCCTGTTTATAGGTAAAATCCTCGACGGGGAAGTACTAAATCCGTCAAAAACCCCAATGACATACGCATATTATCACGCTGTGAAAAAAGGAACAAGTCCTAAAAATGCTCCTACTTACATTGGTTAGTAGTAAATAATAAAAATTTTTTGGGAAAAAAATCACGAATATATAAAAAAGAATTAAAATATAGTTACTTTTCAGCGAATAGAATTGTAAAACATACACTTTAAAAATGTCTAAAACTCACTTATATATTGAGTTTTAGGCTTGCATGCCATGTTTTTTTATAGTAGTATAAAGATGGTCAAAAACGAGGTGTTTATTATGAAAGTGTCATATCCCATTAGAGGGTTAAGTCATACTTCACAAGATATTCTACCTGCGAGTTGCACGGCAAAACCGCAAATATCTTGCACGTCGATACCAAAACAAAAAGTGAATGAAGGATATTCAAATCAAGAAATTTATGAAGGTTTAGTCAGTATAAAGAATCATTTGTCATCACTTTTTGGTGTTAACAAGAAGCAAAATAACCCTGTAAACTACATTGCTTAAACAAAATTTTTATCAAAGATGAAAAGCCCGAAGGGAATAATTGTAGAAGGATAAGAAAAGAATCCAGATTAGTCGGGCTTTTTGTCTTGATTATTCACACAAATATTCTATGATTTTTTCTTCATAGATTATTTTATTTTCTTCAGGAATTTTAGATAAAATATGTTCTATTTGACTATCTGAAAAATCCTTTTTAATCATATATGCTGCATAGTTAGGATGACATTTATATTTTGCACTTAAGTAATATGGATATTTATTCTGAGGAATATCAACATTATGTTTAATAAATTCGGATAAATTATTTAAAGATGTTATGTCGTAAATATCAGATTTGAATTCATTCAAAAGTTTCGCAATTATTTCTGTGCGGGGCATTCCTCCGCCCCTTCCAAAACCGGCAAGAGTAGTATCAATGATGATATCACGACTAAATCCCAAATCAATTAAAGATTTAATATTCTGATAGGAGAGATTAAGGTTATTGTGGGAATGAAACCCGAACGGTATAGACTCATTAACACTTGAATTTAATGAATTAAATATAGTTTTTACACTGTCAGGATACAGTATTCCCATTGTATCAACTGCTGTCAGGCAAACGGGATTAAGTTTGTTAGTTATTTCTGACAAATTATAAAGTTCCTTTTCAGAATATAAACCAATATGCATTGGGTTAAGTGAACATGGGATATTCAAATCATTTAATCCTGAAACAAAATCGTATATATCATTTAATTGATGTTTTTTAAAAGCAAGTCGAATTTCAATAGAACTGTTTAAATTTGATGAAAAACTATCAAGTTCAAGTTCTCCATAATTCAACATTAGTGCTAATTTTGCTTGTTTGGTATGAAACTTATTCAATTGAAGAAAAGAATCAAACAAAGATACATCGGGATTATATTTTATATTTGAAATAAATCCGCACTCAATAAAATCCACCCTTGCATAATCCAGTTCGTTAACTATGCGAGAGATTAAATCAGAACCGAACCTCCAATCGTTAATGTATCCGCCGTCACGCAATGTACAATCTAAGAGTTTAATCATTAAAAAATTATCCTTCAATATATTTTATAACTTTTGCGGGCATTCCGACAGCAACAGCATTTTTAGGAATATCTTTTGTAACAAGAGCATTAGCACCAATAACGGCACCATCGCCGATTGACACTCCTTGTAAAATAGTTGCGTTAGAACCTATCCAAACATTTTTACCGATTTTAATCGGTGCGGGATGAATAAATTGTCTTTTATCGGGTTGCATCTCGTGATTAAGAGTTGCAAGAGTTACGTTATGACCGATAAGACAACCGTCATCTATGAATATTCCGCCTTGATCTTGGAATTTGCAACACGCATTTATAAACACATTTTTTCCTACAGTAATATTTTTTCCGCAATCGGTATAAAACGGTGGAAAAAGTCGAAATGTTTCATCGACATTTTTGCCTGTTAACTTAGAAAACAAATCAATAATTTCTTGAGGTGTATGGTACTTATTGTTGATTTCCATAGTGATTTTTAACGCATCCTGACTGAGTTTATTAAAAAATTCCAACATCTCAGGTGTAGTTACTTCTTTATTTTTCATACTATTGTAAAATTTTTCTAAGTTCATAAAAAACTCCTGTAAATAAGTGTATAGTTATATTTTATCAAAAATAAAGATAAAAAAAATAATTTCAAATGTAAATAAATGAAAAGAAACATTAAGTTTGTATTGACAAAAATTAAAACAGACATTATAGTACTCTTATACCATTTTTGGGGAATATATGTTCAAACTATCCGAAGGTACTGCAATTGCTCTGCATGCTATCATTTATATAAATAACAAGGTAGGTTTAAGTACAGTAAAGGAAATATCAGAAAAGTTTAAAGTGTCAGACAACCACCTGTCAAAAGTGCTACAGAGATTTGTAAAAGAAGGTATATTAGTATCAATCAAAGGACCAAAGGGCGGATTTGAAATAAACCCAGAATATAGCGATATGACTTTTATGCAAGTGTATGAAATATTTGAAGGAAAAGTCGAACATCACAAATGTTTATTCAACCACGGCAAAGGACACTGTACAAACTGCATAATGTCAGATTTCGTAACAAACGTAGAAAATGAATTTATAAACTATATGAATAAAACAAAAATATCCGACTTTACAGAGTTAGAATGCAAAATGTCATAACCAACGAATTAATAAATTATGAATTATAAATATAATAAAATGACTCTGCGGACACCTTGAGAAAGACTATCAGGAGGCATCCAATGGAAGCGACTATAAACCGACAAGAAATAACTAATATAAAAGACTGCGTAGAATATAAAGCAAGTTCAATTGTGAGTAATATTGTATCAAAGAATACAACCAGTTGTATGACTGTATATGCATTTGACAGAGGTCAATCAATAACACCGATAACAGATGCATCAGATATAATTGTGCAAGTACTGGAAGGAACTGCAGAAGTTATGGTAAATATGCATAACTATGATATAGCAGACGGTGATGTAATAGTTATGCCTAAAGACAAACCGCATGCATTATTTGCTAAGACAAAACTAAAAATAGCATCATTTAGAGGTTAAGGAAACAGTTTGTTTGTTTGTTTGTTGACAGAAAGAACCTTATTCTGAGGTTCTTTCTGAATGATACAAGATAAGTTATGTGTGGGTAAGATAGGATTTTAATCTTATCTATCGGCAACCCTATTCTAACCCTTTCCTTGCAAAGGGCAGGGAACACTTCCTTCTCTTGACAAGGGAAAGACTGAGGATGGGTTACGACAATATTTGTTCAGTATTGATATCAGATTTGTGAATAATTTCGAA
>CACXGY010000102.1 GCA_902767275.1 uncultured bacterium
CTAAACTAAGTTAAGATATTAAGTTGAAACTTCTTTGATATTCATATTCACATTCACAAAAAACAGGTGTACCAGCACCTGTTTTTTCACATTTATACTGTTTCAAAATGGTTATAACAATTGTTCAAATTATCAATTATTTTTTCGCCGTTTAACATATTTTTTATTTTAACGAAATACTCTGATTTTGGCTCAACTTTACCTATTATATTTAGGTTCAAACTTTTGGCTAAATATTCAGGAACAGTTGCTATAATCTGATAATCTTCCCCGCCATATAAAATAAGGTTTTCGTATTCATCCGGGAAGTTTGTTTTTAGGGTTTTATCATAAATTATTTTAGAAAAATCAACTATGAGTGTTTTATTACTTGCTTTTGCTATTTTAAATAATGCATCGGCAAGACCGTCTGAAGTATCCATCATGGCATAATCTTCGTTTATATTTTTCGAAATATTTGAACCGAATTTTATCTGTGCAACAGGCATTAAATGAGATTTAATGAGCGGATTTTCATAATCACGTTTACCCTTCATCAACAATTTTAAACCTGCTGCACTAGAGCCATGAACACCGCTTGTAACAATTACTTGCCCTGATTTTGCGTTGGCTCGGGAGGAAATATGTCTATCCTTATCAATTCCGATTAAAGTTATTGATACCATTATCTTATCAGAACCGGTAATATCTCCGCCAATTATTTCAATGCCGTTCAACGTTTCTGATAAACCCTGATAAAATTCTCTGACAAATTCGGTTGAAATATCCTTTGGCAGGGAAAGAGCAACACTCATATATTTAGGTATTCCGCCTGAAGCCGATATATCACTGATATTAACCATACCGGATTTATATCCGAGTTGGTATGGTGACATATATTTTTTTAAAAAATGAATATCTTCAACCAGACTATCTTGAGTAACTACTAATCCGAGTTCTTTAATATATGCACAATCATCTCCGATATATTTTTCCCCTATAACGGATTTGATTGTTAAAAGTATATCATCTTCTTTCATAATTTATATATTTTACCCATTAATTAAATTTTTCAAATAATTAGGCAGAGCAAATCTTGCATTGTGATAATCTCTGTTATAAATTTTGCAAGATTCAACAATCGCTTTTTCTCTATCTTCCGCATAATATGAAAGCGGTTTAACATCTTGAGAACAAAATGCCCAAGCCCAATAACCACCCGGATAAGTCGGAATATTAGAAGTATATGTTGCACAAATTGGAAATACTTTTTTCAACTGAACGTACATTTTTTGAACAGACTCTGCTTGTGCAAAAGGAGATTCGGATTGAGCAACCATTATTCCGCCTTGTTTTAATGAACGTTTTACGTTTGTATAAAATTCATCAGTAAACAATCCTTCCCCCGGACCCATAGGATCTGTTGAATCTATTAAAACTATATCAAACATATTTTCCTTATCTTTTATATATTCAATAGCATCTTGAACCAATATTTCACATTTTGGATTATCAAGTTGGCAAGATATTGTAGGAAGATATTTCTTACACGCATCAATAACCATTCCGTCTATTTCACATAAAACAACTTTTTCTACGGTATTGTGTTTCAAAACTTCCCTAATTGTTCCGCCATCTCCTCCGCCTATGACAAGAACCGTTTTCGGAGATTTATGATGCATCATTGGAATATGGGCTATCATTTCGTGATAATGCCATTCATCTCCTTCTGTTGTCATCATTAAATAATCGAGAGTTAACACTCTGCCTAATGTTGATTCTGTTTCAAAAATCTCAACTTTTTGAAATTCAGATTGCTCGGAAAATAGCGTTTCTCCTCTTTTTATCGCTATTCCGTACCCGCCGGGTGTTATCTCTGTATATAATTTTTCTTGTGTTAATGTCATTTTTATTCTCTCCTATAATTTTATATTTCCTGATAATATATGTATATGTAGGTGGAACACTTCTTGCCCTGCTTCTTTTCCGGTATTGATTACTGTTCTGTATGACTTTATTCCTTCTTGTACCGTTACTTTCTTAACAATAGACATTAGTTTTGCTATCAATTCTTCACTGCATTCATTTAAGTCTGTAACATGTTTTTTCGGCACAACAAGCAAATGTGTATCTGCTTTGGGATTTATATCATTAAAAACAACTACGTTTTCATCTTCATATACAAATTTTGTTCCAAATTCCCCATTTATTATTTTACAAAAAATACAATCTACCATATCTTCTAACCCCCTTCGTTGGATATAACCTTATTATAAACGGAAAATACAAAATTTGGTAAGGTTTTCTCAGATTAAAGGTTGAAATTTTTACGGAATGACTCTTATTAGTATAGATTTAAGATTAACATTCCTTGTAATACAACACTACTGTCCATGATAATTTTATGCAATTTCTAACAAGTTAAAATATAGCAAATAAGATGTTGTTTAAGACACACTAAGGTAAATAATCAGTAACCCATCCTCTGTCCTTCCCTTGTCAAGGATGTTTATTCCCTGCCCTTTGCAAGGGAAGGGTTAGGGTAGGGTTGCCGATATATAAGCATCGGTAGACTAAAGTCTACCCTACCTACTTATTATCGTTATTGCACATAATAAATATTATGGGTATATATTTAATTTAATTTAAAAAAATATTTATGTACTTTTCTTTTCTTTATATTGCGACGGTAAAGAAAAGAAAAGTA
>CACXGY010000103.1 GCA_902767275.1 uncultured bacterium
TTTTATCTGCTAAACTTTTCGCAATTTCATTGGGAGTTTTTTGATTTAAAAATTGATTGTTCATAGATAATATATTAACCGATTTTACTTCAAAAGTCAATATATAGATAATATATTATCTAAAATAAAAAAACACGCAACAAAGTTTTAATATGATGTATTTTTAGGGGTAAATTTTTTCAACTTTTGACAAATTTTTCGAAGAAAAATTTTGTATGTTTTCCCCTATGTCCGTTTTTGACGTAGGTGTGTTGTAATATAATAATAGCGATACATAAGGAGTAACAAAAATGCAAAATATTGAAAAATCACCTATTTATAACATGTCAATGTGTTCATTAGAAAATTTCCACACTTGCTTTATACACTGGTTAGGTAGTATTTATCCTACTGAAACATTAAAATTGTTTATTCCTGACAATAATATGGAAAATATTAAATTTGAAAATCAAGTTAAACATGAAAACGAGTACATTTTTGACTTATGTGTAACTATGGGAAGCAATAATAATAATGAATCTTTAATTATTGAGAATAAATTAAAATCATTTCCGACAGAAGAACAACTGATAAAATACAGTAATGCATTTGAGGGTAAAAATGCAACGTTTATATTGTTATCATTAGCACCTGAAATTAAACTGCCTGAAAAATGGCAATATTTAAGTTACAGCGAATTGGCAAAAAGAATGCATAGTATTTTTGATAATGCAAATTTTACAAATGAGTACCATAAATATCTTATAAAAGATTATATTTCCGTAATAGAAACTATATCAAAAAATTTTCCACAAAATAAATCAACGAAATATGACTTTTATGATGAAATAGTATCTGATGATTTAAAGGACATATATATCAAATACAGAACATCAGAATTATGCGACTATATAAATATAAATACGAATATATCTGCAACTGTTGATTTTAGAGATAAGCAGGGAATCATAAACATTTGGTGCAATTTTGAAAACTATGATATAATTTTTTTAATTCAAATACAGCACAATGAATACCGTTATTGCTTGATATATGGCGATGAAACAGAAAATGACTTAAGAGAATCTATTGCAAATACATTGGTAAAAAATAATATATGGTTTAATAACTGTATAGAAAATTATCCAAAAGCAAGAAATTATCAAAGTAAAAAATTCTGTGGTTATAGACCTAATTTTTTATACAGATATCAAACGCTTGAAAAGTTATTTAATAAAGACAAAATGTCAGATGTAACATATCAAGAAATAGCAGAAAAAATAAAAAAAGATATTTCTGCCTTAATAGAAAATAAGTATGAAATTGTTAAAATACTTGTTGAAAGTTTATAAAAAAAACAAAGCATGAAAGGAGTTGGAATGGGTATTGAAGCAAGACAAAGTGGTAGCCAAGTGTATATTAAATCCGGTAATCATTCAACATCAGTAGCAGGAAAACTTGTAGGTTACACTTCAAAAGCGGTTTTTGTTGTAAACGGACAAAATGTTCATGTATATATTGAAAAAGGCGGTGGTTTTGGTGGTGTCGGAACACAAATTACTTTGAATGGCGGTGAAGCTGTTATGTGTGGCAATTGTGTCGGAATAAAAAAGAACGGCAGAATAAATCTTTATGATGAAAATGGTCGCCCTGCAGGCTCAAGGAATGCATAGGAGTAAGGTTAAATGAGTGATATATTAGAGCAAAAACAGAAACTTGAGCAACTTATGTTGTCTGAGGATTTGGAAGAATTAAATAATCGAACGAACCAATTTAATGTGTTTAATGCACTGAAGCTGCAAAACAATGAAATTCGACATTCAAATTTTTTAGGTTGGTTAATGACACCTTATGAAAATCATGAATTGGGTGATTATTTCTTAAAAGAATTTTTAAAATCAGCAATAAAGAATTTTTCTTCAAGTGAAAAAACTGAAATTGACCTGAAAGATGTTGCTTTTGCAAACTTCTCTGACGCTGAAATTAGACGAGAATATAAAAATATTGATATTTTGGTGATTAGTCCTCAAAATAAGTTTTTATGTGTCGTAGAAAATAAAATTTGGACAGGAGAACATGATAATCAATTATCAAGATATGCTGATATTGTTGATAAAGAATTTAATGGCTATAAAAAATTATATATTTTTCTAACACCTGACATTGATATTGAATGTGATCTTATTAAAAGAGATATTAATTCTTCGAAGTCTGTTCACTATATTCCTATGTGCTATAGGCAAGTTTATGAAGTTATTAATAAAGTATTGAAATTTAAGTCCAAGCATTTAAATAACGAAGTACGGATTTTCATTGAACACTACAATAAAATGATAGAAAGGAATATCATGGGTAATACGGATAAAGAAATAGTTAATTTATGTAGAAAAATATATCGTGAAAACAAAGAAGCAATTGACTTGATTATTGAAAATAATGATTATAAAGCGGATGTATTAAGTGCTATGGCTGATGTTATAGAAGCAAGAACAGATTTACAAGCAATAAATCGTGAAAGTAGCGGTATAATAGCTTTACCAAGTGATTTGAATAATATTAATCAATTAAAATATGGTGCTTGGACTAATGATATTATTGTTTATATTCATTTTATAAATTTCTCGCAAGGACATAAAGATGCTTGCGTTGAAATACTTGTTGCGCCACCTAAAACCATCTCAGATAATGATAAAAAGGCAAAATTACTTGCAAAAATAGAAGAAAAAACTGGTTTGAAATTCAAAGGCAAAGACTGGAATTACACACGCCCATTTAGCATAATTACGCATGAACAATGTTTAAATTACGACAATTATGAAGAAATAAAAAAGCATATTGAGCAAAGGATGGAAGAACTAAAGGCAACATATATAGACAATTTACGTGCAGCACTTAATGAAATATAAGGAATTTAGGTTGTAAGGATAGCACAATTTGATGTATACCATAGGTAATGATAAAAATATGCGAGAACCAAGCAGATTAAGAAAAGCAGAGGAAATAATTGAACTTGCGATGATGTTTCAAAACAGCTTCAGAGGTCTGTGTATATCAGATATCCAGGAGCATTTTGAATGTTCTCGCAGGTCAGCAGAGAGAATGAAAACTTTGTTGTTTGATATGTTTCCCGAAAAAATTGAGGAAGTTGAATCGAACGACAAGAGAAAACGCTGGCGATTTGTAAAAGGGACAATGAATTCGCTTATAACTTTTACTGCTGATGATTTTGCTAATCTTGAATATTTAAAAGGCTTATCTAATGATGAAAACAAGCAGAAAGAATTAGATGAACTCATCTCTAAAATTAAGGCTTTAACACCGCAAAAGAATGCAAGAGGTTTAGAAACCGATATTGAAGCGATAATGGAATCTGAGGGCTTTGCGGTAAGGCAGTATCCGAGAATTAAGACCGATAGCAAAACTATGGAATTACTGCGAAATGCTATGCTCGCATTCAAGAGGATTCAATTTAATTATGATATAGACGGCAAATCTAAAACCATTACACTTAATCCTTACGGAATAATTATTGCAGACAAATACTATCTTGTAGGCTACAACGACTATGTGAGCGATTTAAGATTGTATAAGATTGATAAAATCAAGAATTTAACCGTACTTGATGAGTATTTTGAAAGGGATGAGAACTTTTCTTTGATGGATTATTGCAACAATTCTTTCGGGATTTATCAGGAAACGCCGATTGATATTACACTTGAATTTGAAAAGGGTGTAAAAGATGACGTTCTGAACTATCATTTCCACCCGACACAAAAGATGAAAGAACTTGAAAACGGAAATATTCTGGTAAAATTTACATCCGGCGGAACATATGCAATCTGTCAAGAACTGTTTAAGTGGGGTACAAGTGTAAAAATCAAAAAGCCGGGATCTTTTAAACAATACTACAAAACCTACCTGTCAGATGTATTAGAGAGCCAAAAATAAAAGACTATGGATATTTTAGACAGATTAGCAAAA
>CACXGY010000104.1 GCA_902767275.1 uncultured bacterium
CATTTGATAACAGTTTTTTTATAATCTGGATGAATTCCGTCTTTCATTGTTACCTTCTTTCTTTTCAAGATTCCAAACTTGAATATGTAATTTCGACTGTTACAATTCTAACCCGCTAAAAATTTATATGCAAGAGATGTTTTGTTTTTTTTATAAAACTGTTAATAAATCTTCAAAGAATTTTATTTAAAGACACGTAATTATTAAATATTAGTTAGTTCACGCTTGAAAAAATATTATATGTTTGGAATATCATATATATATGAGTGAATCAGTAAATTATAAAAATATATTTTTAACGTTTCTAAAGGCAGGAACTATTTTACTAGGCGGAGGATATATAATTTTACCAATCCTTCAAGATGAACTTGTATCTAAAAGAAATTGGATTACATCAGAAGAACTGACTGATTATTATGCAATAAGTCAATCTTTGCCGGGACTGATTGCTATAAATATTTCAATTCTTGTCGGATATAAATTAAAAGGGAAAACAGGGGCAATTGCTGCTGTTTTAGGGATAACTTTTTCTGCCTTTTGGGCAATTGTCATACTGGCATCTGTTTTGACAAAATTAACGATGAACCCATATATTCAAAGTGCATTTTGGGGGATTGGTGTTGCAGTTGTTGTTCTTATAATTTCTGCGGTTCGTGAAATGTGGGATAAAGCAATAAAAGATTTTAATTCGTTTATTTTATATTTAATAGTACTCTTTGTAATGTTGTTTACTAAAATTTCTCCTGCATATTTGATTATTGCATCTGTTTTCTTAGGTATCGTATACAAATCAATTGAAAGACATTTTAATAATAAAGGAGGTATATAATGACTTTATACCTTCATTTAATCATAGAATTTTTCAAGATAGGATTATTTTCATTTGGAGGAGGATATGCAACGTTACCGTTTTTGTTTGCTTTGACAAACTCATATAATTGGTACACCCCGGCAGAACTTTCTCAAATGATTGCAGTGGCGACAATTACTCCCGGTCCTGTGGGGATAAATGTTGCTACATATGCAGGAATGAAAGCGGGAGGAATAATTGCTGCACTTATTGCAACATCTTCTGAGATAGTGCCTGCACTTGTAATAGGACTTATGGTGTCAAAATTGCTGAAAAAGTTTAGCGATAATTTTTATGTTCAATCCGCTATTTGGGCATTAAAACCGACAAGTTGTGCGTTATTATCTGCTGTTGCTATACAGATGTTTAAATCAAACCTGTTATCTTCTCCACACAAATTATATGCGTTAATTTTCTTTTTAATACTTTTATGTGTAAGTATTTTTAAGAAAAAAGATCCTTTATGGTATATTACTGTCAGTGCTGTCGTCGGAATAATTATAGTATAAGTTTTTAGGCTAAATATACTGCAACTACCTCATTTGCCCTTTAGGATCTAAAATATCTCTTACGGTATCTCCAATCAAGTTAAAACATAAAACGGCAATAAAAATCAGTAATCCCGGAGTTAACAACCATGGTCTGTACAAAATGTTAATATATTCTTGTGCTTCTTTTAACATATTACCCCAACTTGCATCAGGCTGCTGAATCCCAAGACCTAAGAAACTTAACCCCGATTCTGAAAGAATATAAGAAGGAACACTAAGTGTCATCGCTATAATGACATAACTCGTTGTTTGAGGAAGAATATGTTTTGTGATAATTCGCATTTTTGAAGCACCAATGGTTTCTGCGGCTTGAACAAATTCTTCATTCTTAATAGAAAGAACCATTCCTCTTACAACACGAGCAAAACCTGCCCATCCGATTAGAGCAAGAATGACAACAATAAGAGTGAATCTTTGGATACTTGTCATATTAGCAGGTAAAATTGATGCAAGAATAATCAATAGATAAAAACTCGGTATAGCCATAACCGCTTCCGCAAATCGCATCATTAATATATCAATCCAACCTCCGAAATATCCTGAAATTCCTCCATATATTAAACCAATCGGGAATAAAATGAACAATGCTAAAAATCCTATAGTTAGAGAAATTCTTCCGCCGAACAGCAGCCTTGAAAATACATCCCTTCCGTTTATATCCGTACCTAAAAGGTATAAACGTCCTCCTTCATCAGTTCCGATTAAATGAATAGAACAAGGAATTAATCCGAATATTTTATACGATTCGCCTTTTGTAAAGAGTTTTATATAATGTTTTTGTGATTTATCAAGTTTATAGACATTTTGATACAATTTAGGTTCAAAAACTCTAATATAATTATATGTGTATGGAAGTGATAATTTACCAGACTCTGTAATTGTGTATATAGGAGATGGCGGAGCATACGATTGGTTTCTGTCAGAAAAGTCTTTAGAATACGGAGCAATAAAATTTGCACATGCAATACAAAGATACATAAATAAAAGAATCATAAGGGCGACTCCGGCAAATTTATCTTTCATAATTCCTTTTATAATATCTTTAAACATTTATGCCCTCACTCTCGGATCTGTGATAATTAACAAAATATCAGCCAATAAATTACCGATTATCAACATTATTGATCCAATCATTAATGATGCCATAACGAGATTTATATCTGATTTCATAACGGCTTCAAGGATTAATCTTCCAAGTCCCGGATATTGAAAGACATATTCAGTTAAGGCTGCACCGCTTAATAGCCCTGCAAATTCAAATCCTAAAAGTGTAATCATGGGATTTATTGCATTTCTTAGTGCGTGTTTTAAAATTATTTTTGTTTCACTGAGACCTTTTGCTCTTGCAAATTTAATATAATCACTGTCTAATACATCAAGCATATTTGCCCGCATTTGACGCTGCAAACCTGCAAGTGATAAAGTGAAAAGAACTGTAACAGGCAAAACCAAGTGTTTTGCAATATCAAATATTTTTCCGATAAACGATAAATCTGAAAAATTATAACTTGTAAGTCCTCCAACCGGAAACCATCCTGTTTTTACCGCAAATATTAATAACAATATAGCAAAGAAAAATGACGGTATTGCCATTCCGATGCTTGACAAAATTGTCAAAAGCCTGTCCAATTTACTTTTATTATAAATTGCCCCCAAAATACCGAGCGGGACTCCGACTGACCACGTCATAAAAATTACTATAAGAGTTAATAACAGTGTGTTAGGGATTCGTTCCGCTAATTTTACAGATACTTTTTCTCCGGAAGAAGTAACTCCTAAATCTCCTTTAATAAATGATTTTGCCCATAATCCGTATTGGACAATTATAGGTTTATCTAAACCAAGTCGAACTGTTTCTTTTTGCAGAGTTTCTTTTGATATAGAAGGATTTAATCTCAATTCCGCAAGCGGGTCAACAGGACTTAATCGTATTATAAAAAAACTGAGAATTGATACTATAAAAAGTAACGGGATTGTTTGAAGTATACGTTTAAAGATGTATCTATATAATTTCATAATTACTTCGCTCCCTTTGAGTCATCAATATACAGTTCCTCTATATTATATGTTAAACCTGAAAGAGTTGACGGATATAAATTCTTAATTTTTCGTCTTATTGCATAGATTCTTATCGGAGAATACAGATACACTATAGGTGTTTGTTCATAAACGATTTTTTGATATTCATCGTAATATTTTTTTCTTTCATTAAAACTAAGTTTTAATGCTCCTTTATCAAAAAGTTCATCAATCTTCTTTTCCCAAGGTAGAATTGTCCCTACATTTTTACTTGTTCTTTGATTAAAAATGTGGAGCGGTCCGATTGATTTCCATACGTTAATTCCGTTATGAGGTTCAACGGGGGTTCCGGTTAACCCTAAAATAACCATATCCCAATCAAAAGAATTAGTTATTTTATTAATCAAAGAATTAAATTCCACAGGTTTAAAATTAACTTTTATCCCAATATCAGCAAGGTCTTGTTTTATCATAACCCCTAAGGCTTCTCTTTCTGTGTTCCCTGCATTTGTATACAAATCAATCTCTACAAGATTTCCGTATTTATCGTATAATCGGTTTTGTTTCCAATAAAAACCGCTTTTTCTCAAAAAATCTTTTGACTTATTCAAATCACGTTCGTGACCTTTTAAGTTTTTATTGTAGTATATTCCGTTCGGACTCTCTGCCGTATACAAAGGAGTTGCCATTCCGTTAGCAATATTTTGAACCATGCTTTTTCTATCAATTGCATAATCAATTGCACGTCTAAAATTAACATCATTAAACCATTTTTGTTTCTTTTTAGGTACAAAATATTTTTTTATTCCTTTTTCTATATTAAATCGGTCATTCAAATTTATTGCCAGAAACATGGTTCCGTTATCAGCACCTAAATTATATATAACATAGTTAGAACTATTTTCTTTTGCTTTATATCTTGCTACATCTCCGCCTTTCAGTGATATTTCATCAAGTTCATTCGCTTCAAATTTTAATATCTGGTTATTTATATCCCCAACAATCAAATAAACAAGTTTGTCAAAGTATGGAAGGGATTTATTTTCAGTATTTATCACATAATAATTAGGATTTCTTTCAAAAACCACTCTTTGTGCCGGAACATATTCTTTTAATCTGAAAGCACCGCTTGTCACTATTTCTTTAGGGTTTGTATTAGTGGCAAGAAATCTGTCAAAATTTTCTGCCCAATTTTTATCGGCAGAAAAATAGTGTTTTGGTGCGATTGGTGCTGATAACATTCTCAAAAACGGTGCAAAAGGTTTTGATATTGTGAATTTAACGGTATAATTATCTAGTTTTTGTATAGTAGGAAGTTTGCCGTCTATGAGCATGCTGTCACGTACGGAAGTATTCCCTAATCCTGCAAATATAATATCTTTCCACGTAAACATAACATCGTCTGCGGTTATAGGCTTGCCGTCTGACCATTTTAGACCTTTTCTCAAATGAATAATATATTTCGTATTATTTTTTATTTCTATTGACTTAGCAAGTTTTGGAATGACTTCCCCAGTCATAGGGTTAGATGTGAATAATCCGTCATACATTATATCCGACATAGCGGAAGAAGTTGCATCTGTTGAAGTGAACGGATTGAATGTTTTCGGTCCTTCCCCAATTGTTGATGAAATGAATTCTCCTCCAAACTTCCCGACAGGAAGTTGTGATTGAAGATAATCAATCCCGTTTTGTGTAGTTGTTCTTGGTATAGGATACGTTTTGTTTATTTCAACAGCATCAGGGTTCTTGACAACTTCCGCACTGTCAATTGTATAAGAATTATCGCTCCCATCCTTATTAACACACAGCCCTAATAATAATATAAATACAAATATTGTAAGAATTACTTTATAAATTCTTTTCATAAGAATAGAATATCATAAAATGTAATATTTTAATAATTATACACAAGGGTAAAGTTTATTTGTAAACTTTTCGTAAGAAACTAGCAAATTAATTTATTTTTGTTCATTATAACAGTGTGTAGAAAATAGGAAAATTTAAATGAACGTATCTCCCATCTCATATAATCATAGATTAGGCTTAAAGGCTAACCCGACCGCACAGCAAATTCAGCCGGTTAGTTCTCAACCTGTCGAACAAAAATCAAATGATGATATAAAACAAGTAAAATTAAATTATCCGCCGATTGCAGTCGGTCTAATCAACGCAGGAGTATGGACAGGGGTAGGTTTGGCTTTTGATAAAGCATATAAAGCAATTTTTAAAACAAAAGGAAGCATGAAAACTTCTTTAATTCTGAACGGAATTATCGGTGCAGGAATGGGCACTTATGCTTATATTGTTGCAAAAAGAGAAAGAGATGCTGAAACCACTCAACAAACAAAATAACATGTTATCAGTTAAATATCGTTAACAAAGTGTTTATTTTTTATATTGTTATGCGATACTTGAAGGTGTTCAATCATTAAAAGAGAATAAAGAGGGATTTTATTATGATAAAAATTGCTGTTTGCGGTGCAAACGGAAAAATGGGCAAAGAAGTGGTAAATGCCGTAAAAAACGCTGATGATATGGAATTAGCGGCTTGTATAGATATTTTTAACGGAGAATATGAGTCGATTGAAACTGCTCATAAAGAAAAAGATATTGATGTGTTGATTGATTTTACACAACCTAAATCAATTTATGAAAATGCGAAGTACTGTTTGTCAAACAATATTAATATAGTAATTGGAACAACAGGCTTGTCTGATAAACAAATCGATGAGTTAAAATCATTATCAAAAACGAATAATACAGCATGCTTTATTGCTCCTAATTTTTCAACCGGGGCAGTGTTAATGATGATGTTTTCAAAAATGGCTGCAAAGTATTTTGATAATGCAGAAATAATAGAACTTCATCATAATCAAAAGAAAGATGCTCCGTCAGGAACAGCAATAAAAACAGCACAAATGATGGCAGAAAATAATGAAAATTTTGCGTTGGGAAACTGTGAAGAAACCGAAACGATAAAAGGTTCAAGAGGCGGCAATTCATACAACAATATACATATACATTCAGTCAGAATGCCTGGGTTTATGGCTTCTCAAGAAGTAATATTCGGTTCGTCAGGACAAACATTAAAAATAAGACATGATTCAGTTAACAGAGAATGTTACATGCCGGGAGTATTGTTAGCGGTTAGATATGTAAATGATAACGGCGGATTTGTGTACGGATTAGATAATATATTATAAGGGGAATAAAAGTGAGAAAACCAAACATAGCAATATTAGGTGCAACAGGAGTTGTAGGCAGAGAAATTACAAGTATTACAACTGAACTCGGGGTTGAGTTTAATTCTATAAAATTTTTGTCAAGTGCAAAAAGTGCAGGCACAAAAATTCAATTTCAAGGGAAAGAATACACAGTAGAAGAAGCGACTCCGGACTCTTTTGATGATATTGATATTGTTATGGCATCAGCAGGCGGCGGAACAAGTAAACATTTTGCACCTGAAATAGTAAAAAGAGGCGGGGTTATTATTGATAATTCAAGTGCTTTCAGAATGGAAAAAGATGTTCCGTTAGTTATTGCAGGGGTAAATGATGAAGATTTGAAAAATCACAACGGGATAATTGCTAATCCGAATTGTTCAACTTCACAACTCATGCTTGTTTTAAAACCATTGCATGAAAAAGCAAAAATAAAAAGATTGATAGTTTCAACATATCAGGCAGTCAGCGGGGCAGGTTTGAAAGCAATGAACGAATTAACCGCTAATACAGAGGCAGCAATGAACGGTAAAGATTTTACCAATGAAGCATTTAAAAAACCTATTGCGTTCAATGTAATACCTCAAATTGATGTTTTTACCGAAAACGGTTATACAAAAGAAGAAATGAAAGTTACAAATGAAACAAAGAAGATTTTACATCTTCCTCAAGAAACACCTATTTCTTGTACGGCAGTCAGAGTTCCTGTATACAGAGGACATTCGGAAGCGGTTGATATTGAATTTGAAGAAACTATCACTCCTGAAGAAGTAAGAGAAATCCTTAAAAATTCTTTCGGGGTTGAAGTAATTGATGATATTGAAAATTATGAATACCCTACAACAAGGGATGCTGACGGTAAAGATCCCGTATATGTCGGAAGAATCAGAAAAAATATTGCATTTGAAACCGGTATTTCATTGTGGTGTGTTGCTGATAATCTTAGAATCGGTGCGGCATTAAATACTGTCAGAATATGCAAAAAAGTCATAGAAATGGGTTTGTATAAAGGATATAACGAATAAAGGAAATAAAATGAGAATTTATAATGTAAGTGGTATATCATATAATAAAAATATAAACTTTGGGATAAATAATAAACAGTCTGAAAAAGCGTTTAGTTCATTTATAGATATTACAAAGAAAGTCGGTTTCAACGGACCTAAACCATATACTCCGGCACCGCTTTCCGTTGTAGGACCTGAGGCAAAAGCATACTTCGATATGTTGGAAGTTGATTGGGCAACTCATGTTGAACCCGGTAAAAGAAAAAGCAGTCTTTAAGACTGTTTTTTCATGTAATCTTCAAACGTTTTATCTATAACTTTATATCCGCATCCTTCGTGTAGTTTTGCTTTCGAATAAATTCTTCTGGCAGGATACTTTTTGCACATAGGCAATCTTTTATCGTAAACAGAACATAATCCTTCTTCTGTTACATATTTGCATGCAAAAATTAAATTTCCGTCGTCATCTTTTCCTTTTATATAAAATCTTTTATATGCAGGAAACAAAAATTGCATTATTTTAAACTCTTTTTCTGTATAAGTATCATAACTGTACATGTAGTTACAACATTTCCCGCATTTTTTGCACTCTCCGATTATTTCGTACTCTACTCTTTCAGGTACGAAATAAGATAAAAACTCGTTTTTAATGTTTTCTAATAAATCTTTAATCATAATTGCTGTATTAATTATTTTTTTTTGATAAAATATTATCATATAAATGGAGTTTAGGGTAAATAAAATTTGAGAATTAGGGGTATATATGCCGGAATATTCAAAAAGAGGATATGAAGATTTTAAAACAAGAGTATCAAGAAATTATAAAAAAGATGAAGAAGATACTCTGTTTGATACATTAAAAAGGTTGGTAATAATTGGGGTTGCCGTTGTACTTGGCGGATTGGTTTCATTAAAGATATATCTTTCTCTAATGCCTCCGATTGCAAATTTATCCGAGTTCAGACCGAATATGGTAACGACTTTTTATTCTTATGACGGAGAAGTAATAAAAACCTTCAACGCTTGTACTTTTTCAAAAGTCAGTATAAAAGATGTACCTAAGCAACTCCAACAAGCGGTAATTGCGACAGAAGATAAAAATTTTTATAGTCATAACGGATATGATTTATTCGGATTAAGTCGTTCAATGATAGAAAACCTTCTTGCAGGTCGTGTTGTACAAGGGGGTAGTACAATTACTCAACAATTATCAAGAATGTTATTTCTGTCAAATGAGCAAACTTATTCAAGAAAATTAAAAGAGATAATTATAGCGGCAAAGATAGAAAAATCATTAAATAAAGATCAAATACTTGAAATGTATTTGAACAATGTATATCTTGGTTCAGGTGCTTATGGGGTACAAGGTGCTTCAGAAACGTATTTTAATAAAAAACTTAATCAACTAACACTCGGAGAAATGGCATTAATTGCAGGTTTACCGCAAGCCCCTTCAGTCTATTCTCCGTTCAATAATCCTGATTTAGCGAAAAAACGTAGAAATAAAGTACTTGAACGTATGTATAAAATGCATTATATAGACAAAGATACGATGAAG
The DNA here is from genome assembly GCA_902767275.1 of uncultured bacterium. Lineage (GTDB taxonomy): Bacteria > Cyanobacteriota > Vampirovibrionia > Gastranaerophilales > Gastranaerophilaceae > UBA2883. The sequence continues at coordinate 9,210 of CACXGY010000104.1, forward strand.
AAAGCACAGGCAGAGCCGATAAAATTAACGACAATGCCTAAATATTATACATTGAACAAGGCTCCTTATTTTTGTGATTATGTAATAAGAGAACTTGCACGATTAGGGTTTACAGAACAAGAAATAACTTCAGGCGGGTATAAGATTATAACTACACTTGATTATAATGCTCAAAAAGCGGCGAATGAAGCATTAATAAATGACTTGAATGCATGGGGATTACGTGGTGCAAATAATCAGGCGGCAATATTTTCCTTCAGTCCTGTAGACGGAAAAATTTTAGTATATGCCGGCGGAAAAAATTATGCAGAAAGCCAATATGACCGTGTTACACAAGCAATACGCCCACCGGGGTCGGCATTTAAACCTTTTATATATACTGCTGCTATACAGAGAGGATTAAATCCAAACGACATGATTGATGATACCCCTTACAAATTAGGTTCATGGGCTCCTCATAATTATGGTAACAAATATAGAGGAAGAATCCCTATATATAAGGCTTTAATGGTTTCGTCAAATGTATGTGCCGTGCGTTTAATAGAATATTTAGGTGTTCGTTCGGTAATTCAAATCGCAAGAATAATGGGGATTAACACTCCTTTGCAATATGACTATACAATCGCTCTCGGTTCAAACGGGGTTAAATTATTTGAATTAACCAGAGCATATGGAATATACGCAAGCGGAGGATATAAAGTTGAACCATATGCTATTGAGAGAGTTGAATCATCAAGAGGTAAAATTTTATATGCAGCCCCTCGTGCAAGAATTGAGAAAGTTTTGGATACGGAAGTCGCAGCAACTATGACATCAATGTTAAAAATGGTAATAAAACACGGTACAGGGATGGCAGCAAATATCGGAAAACCTTGTGCCGGAAAAACAGGAACAACAGATGATTATAAAGATGCTTGGTTTGTAGGTTATACTCCAAGTGTTGTGACAGGAGTTTGGGTTGGAAATGATGATAACACAAGAATGAGCGGCTTAACGGGGGGGACTGTTCCTGCTATTATTTGGCGTGATGTAATGAGAAAAGCAACTGAGCCTTATGGAAATGAAGATTTTGGATATCCTGATATGCTTTCGGCAAAGAACGGAAGAACGGTTGATAAATTAACGTCTAAGAATGCCGATAAATATCATGATGATTCAGATGTTACAGCACCAACTGAGGATGTTGTTCAGGTTAACAGTTATCAACCTGAAATGACAGAGAAAGTCCATACAACACCGGTTCCTCAATCTGTCCAACCTAGTGCTCCGCAAGTTTCTCAGCCTCCAATTCCGACAGCAGGACAAGATTTTTAGATAAATATAGGATTTGAAATATGGATAGTGAAATAAAATTAGATTATATAAACGAATTAAGTTCAGGTGCAACTGTATCTCAAGTTGCTAAATTGTACAAATCTGAAGATATAATTGACTATGTTTCGTCAAAAGATTTGTCTTATTCTGATATTATTAATTCAACACTGGCATTAAATATATTGTCAGAGTTTTACGATGTATGTGCTACTGTATTTGTAAAAAATAACACATTGACATCAGCGGCTTTAGGCTCAACATTGTTTGATTCTTTTCAAAAAGCGGTTGATGCCAATCCTATTGATGCTATTTGCGGCGTAGTCGGAATAACAAAAAAAGCAGAAATAGAATTGGTAAGATTGTTAACGGCTCAGCATTTATTAATTGCACCTGATTTTTCAGCAGAAGCAATAAATCATCTTGAGTCCTCAAATATTCCATATATAAAATTAAATACACCTCTTGAAAATTATAAAAATTTTCTAACAACGGAAATTAGCAAGACTCCGTTTGGAATTGTTATCCAAGATAAAAATAAAAAAGAATTGGATAAAGATTCTTTCAAAGTTGTATCAAAAACGAAACCGACAGTTGAACAAATTGAAGATGCGATATTTGCTTGGAAAATAACAAAGTATATAAGAAGTTCTGCAGTTGTTGTCGCAAAGGATTTCAAAATTTCAGGACTTTCACAAGGGTTGCAAACATCTGCATTTGAATATGCACTAAATCAGGCTTGTGAAAATGCTAAAGATGCTGTTCTGGCATGTGATGTTCCTATGAATATTCATGATTTGAATGTTGCAATTCAAGACAGAATTTCTTTGATTATTCAACCCGGTGTTACTAAAGATGTTTTAAAGCAGGCTGACAAATTTGAAATTGCAATGATAACGACAGGAATTTCAAATTTTTCTCTGGTTTAGAGTCTATATAAGATCGAATCGTTAATATTTTTTTTAATAACGTTTGATTCGAATATTTTATATTGGAGATTTTATGACTAATAAAACAAAATCATTATTTATAACTGCTACAGGAACTGATATAGGTAAGACTTATGTATCAGGTTTGATAGTAAAAAAGATGAGAGATTGCGGGTTTAATTGCGGATATTTTAAACCTGTTCTTAGCGGAGCATACAAATGCGGAGAAAAATTGATTCCGGGAGATTGTGAATTCGTAGTTAAAACTGCTAATTTAGTCATAAATCCGATGGATTGTTTGTCATATTGTTTCGAAGAAGCGGTGTCTCCTCATCTTGCATCAGAGAGAAAAGGTATAATTATTGAAACGGATAAAATAATTAAAAAATATGAAAGTTTATCAGAACAGTATGATTATATTTTAACGGAAGGTGCAGGAGGAATTACTTGTCCTATCCGAGTGAATAATGGAAAATATTATTTAATGTCTGATTTAATAAAAGATTTGAATCAAAAAGTTTTGATTATAGCCGATGGCGGATTGGGTACAATAAATTCTGTTTTGACAACGGTTGAATATATAAAAAATCGTAATATAGAGATTAAAGGGATAATTCTGAATAATTTTGACAGAAATAATTTTATGCATCAGGATAATTTAAAAATGGTTGAGGATATGACTGAGATAAAAGTTGTTGCAACCGTGCAAAAAGAGGAAAAAGAACTAAATGTTTCAAAGACAGATATAGAAAGGTTGTTTGAATAATGGATAATATTAATTGGGCGGAAGAAGATTTAAAATATATATGGCATCCTTGTTCGCAAATGAAAGATTATGAAGAATTGCCTCCTATTGTTATTGATTACGCAAAAGGCATAAACTTATACGATATTGACGGGAATTGTTATAAAGATGTCGTTAGTTCTTGGTGGTGTAATTTATTGGGGCACTGTAATCCGAGAATTAACAATGCAATAAAAAAACAATTAGATAAACTAGAGCATGTCATTTTTGCTAATTTTACCCATAAAACAGTAATAACTCTTTGTCAAAAATTGATGGAAGTTGTACCTAACGGATTGTGTAAGTTTAATTTTGCGGATAACGGTTCTGCCTCAATTGAGATGGCAATGAAAATGAGTTTTCAATATCATCAACAAACAGGAAATACTCAAAAGAAAAGATTTATGGCATTGACAGATGCATATCATGGCGAAACAATCGGTGCTTTATCCGTCGGGGCGTGTGATTTATATTCATCAATATATAAACCGATATTGATGGATATAGTAAGGGTAAACGGGCCGGATTGTTACAGGTGTCCATTTGGTAAATGCAGAGAAAACTGTGAATGTGAATGTATAGAAGGAGCAGAAAAGACTTTTGAACAATATGGAGATGAAACCTGTGCAATTCTGGTTGAACCATTGTTACAAGGTTCTGCAGGAATGAAAATTTATCCTCCCTTATATTTAAAGAAATTGCGTTCTCTGTGTGATAAATATAAGGTACATTTGATTGCTGATGAAATAGCAACAGGGTACGGAAGAACAGGTAAAATGTTTGCCTTTGATCATGCAGGCGTTTCCCCTGATATTATGTGTTTATCAAAAGGACTTACGGGTGGTTATATGCCTATGTCTGTATGCGTTACGACTCAAAATATATATGATGCATTTTATGCTGATTATTTGACAGGTAAAGCCTTTATGCATTCGCATACTTATGCAGGAAATCCGCTTGGGTGCTCTGCGGGGATTGAAGTTTTAAATATATTAAAAGAAGAAAATATTATCCCAAAAGCAAATGAAAGAGCAAAATATTTTAATAAAATTATAAAAGAAAAATTCTTAAATATTGATAATGTCGGAGAAGTCAGAAATATCGGGTTGATAAATGCGATTGAGATAGTTAAAAATCCGAAAAATAAAGAGTCGTTTAACAGTAAACTAAGACTGGGGTATCAGATTTATAAAAAGGCTTTAAAGAAAGGTGTGCTTTTAAGACCGTTGGGAGACGTTATTTATTTTAACCCACCGTTGATTATTGATAAACAAGACATGGATTTTGTTGTCGGTGTCGCTGTTGAATGTACAAACGAGGTGTTAAAATCTGTTAATTAAAACAAAATGTGATTACTAATTTGTATTTTGCATGTAGAATAAGGATATGGATGTATTATTAATTTTTATTGGCGGAATGATTGGAACATTTTTCAGATATTTATTGATGGTTCCTTTTGAGGGGATGTTTTATAATGTTGTGTTTGTTTTTATTGTAAATATGATTGGATGTTTTTTAATCGGATTGATTTCATATTTGGCAATAAAGAGAAATAAATTGATATCTGAACGATTTAAAAAGTTTTTATCTGTAGGAGTGATAGGTAGTTTTACAACATTTTCCGCATTTTCGTATGAAACGTATATGATGTTGGTTTCTCACAAATATGCCTTTGGATTAATAAATATGTTTTTAAGCGTGATAGTAGGATTGATACTTATATCATGGGGAATGAATTGCGGATATTATATATTGAACTATTATTTACAAAAACAGCGTAATCTGCTAAAAGAAAGTCGAGGACAAAAATGTTAATAAAAACCGCTTTAGTCATGCTTGGAGGCGGAGTCGGGGCTGTATTCAGGTATATGTTGTCAAAAATACTTATATCAAGAGGTTTCAAGCAGTATTCAACATTTTTTGTTAACTTTGTCGGATGCTTGTTATTGGGAATTGTATTAAAGCACAGTCCTGATATATATAAACAAGTGATTATATATGGTATATTGGGCGGATTTACAACGTTTAGTGCTTTTAGTTATGAAAATATTGATTTGATTGCACATGAGGACTATATTGGGTTCTTGAAATATACATTGGTTTCATGTTGTTTTTGTGTGTTGGCAATTTCTTTAGGAATTAGTTTATAAATCGGTCAACAGGATATTAGCCATCTTAATAATTCCTTAATATTAACCTTGACATTTGTTTGAATTTTTCAGATAATTGTTACAAGAGAGATTAAAAAAAAGTATTGTTATTTCTTAAAGGAGAAAAGTATGAGAAAGACATTATTAACATTGGTTTCTGTAGCGGCATTCGGTGCTGCGGCTATGGCTGCTGATTGTCCTCAAGTACAATCTTATGCACACCCAACATTGTTTGGCTCAGAAGCACAAATTCAAGTCGGAGCAAAATCTGACGCTATCGTAGGCGGTAAAATCACAAAATGTGATAACGCAAAAACTATTACCGGAAAGGACAATGTAGTTGTTCAAACTTTCGCTAAGAAAGAAATGGAAAAATTGGCTGCAGGTGCATCCGGTAACAGCAACTGGAGCATTAAATCACCTGTATTGAGAAGCGAATTGGCTCAAACAATTTCAGATGGTTTAGAATTGGCTGCAGTTAAATCTGCTGATAAATATACTGACGTTGCAAATTCTTACTGGGCTAAGGATGCGATTGACAGAGCATTAGCAGCAGACATTATGATTGGTTACCCTGATCAATCATTCAAACCGGAACAAAGAGTTACTAAGGCAGAAGTTTTCTGTACATTAGCAAAAATCTTTGATGTACCATCAGATGCATCAGTTGTTCCTACTTACAACGGAAAAGAAATTCAACATATCCCAGGATGGGCATATGCTGCTACAAATGAAGTATTGGCTACAGGTATTTTAGATGCTGTTCCTGATGAAGCAGCACTTATTAACAACCAATACTTATCAAAAGAACAAGTTACTTATTTGGTAGGTGCTTTGGCTGAATACTTGAAGAAAAATCCTTCAGCAGCAACTTCTTCAGTTAACATAAGTGGTGCCGGCTATGGTTCTGCTTCTATGTTAGTTAAATTTGAAGATAGATTATCTGCTAGAGTTTCTAATGCCGGCGACAGATTCACTGCTAAATTAGTTGAATCTGCTACAATTGGTGGTGTTACATATCCTGCAGGTGCTAAAGTAAGAGGTATTGTTTCTGAAGTAGTTAGACCTGGTGTTGGTAACCCTGGTTTCATCAAAGTTCAATTCAAAGAAATCGTTGATGGCGATACAGTTACTGCATTACCTGATGTAGTTTTAGAAGCATGTGCTGAAGATGTTAAAGATCCTAACTTCTTAGCAAGAGTGGTTGGTGCTCCTTTAACATGTGCTGGCAGAGTAATTGGTGTTGCAGCAAGAACAATTGGTCAAGAATGCAACTTAGGTGCTAACGCTGTTGAAGAATACGGCGACAGATTATCTAACACTTTAGTTGATACATTCTGTTTACAACCTGTTGCTGGTGTTAAGAACTTTGGTGGTTCTTTCGTTACAGCAGGCAAGTTAATCTGGAACACTGTTGAAAATGCTACAGGCGGTGTATTTGGTGTAGGTTATGAAATCGTTGACGAAGTAAGATACTTATTCGCTCCTCGTTATTCTAACAATACATCATTAAATCCAAAAGAAACTGTTAAGGTTACATTCCAAGAATAGTTATCTTTTAGATATAATTTTAATAAGGACTAATCGTAAGGTTAGTCCTTATTTTATGCTTATATTATTCAAACCAGTTAAAAGATATTAGTCAATAACTCTAATCTGCAAAGTTGCTGTGATTAAAGTATATGATTTTCTTATTGTTTCCTTTTGCAATGGAGTTATAACGTTTTTCTTTCTTGCAAATGGCAGGGAATAATGCTTCCTTCCATTGCTAAGGGCAGGGAACACACTTCCTTCCCTTGACAAGGGAAGGACTGAGGATGGGTTACCGGTTCGATATATCTGTGCGAAACATAGTAATCTATTACTGCTGTTTTAAAAATATGTGTGTTCATAATAAATATTATGGGTATATATTTAATTTAATTTAAAAAAATATTTATGTACTTTTCTTTTCTTTATATTGCGACGCTAAAGAAAAGAAAAGTACCCAAAGAAAAGAAACCCACGCCGTTGCTTGGGCGGAGCCATCTTCGATGGCTTGCAGGTTGTGTCCTCGCGAACTCACTC
>CACXGY010000105.1 GCA_902767275.1 uncultured bacterium
AATAATATTTTTAAAACAGCAGTGATAGATTGCGATGTTTCGTACCGATTTATCAAATCAGTAACCCATCCTCAGTCCTTCCCTTGTCAAGGGAACATTCATTTATTGCCCTATCGTCTTTAATTTACTGATTTTATTTATCACTTGCTATAAAAACATGTTTGTATTACTATGACCATGGTTACACTGGTTGATAGGCAAACAGCCCTAGTCGAGATTGATATTAGAACAGTGAAAGTCTGGCAGGTTGAGTATTTAACCATTTACTAATCCGATGAATCAGGTATCCCGTAGTAAGACAAAGTAAAATGCGTTAGCACTTTATTCCGTGACTATACGCAAAAAGAAAAGGAGAAAAACTATGGCAGTAGCGTCATTAGTAGAATTATTAGAAGCAGGCGTTCATTTTGGACACCAAACAAGACATTGGAACCCTAAAATGCGTCCTTATATCTATGGACCTCGTAACGGTATCTATGTTCTTGATTTAAGAAAAACAACCGATTTATTGGATAAGGCTTATGAAGTCGTTAGAGAATATGCATCAAAAAATAAAAATGTGTTGTTTGTCGGTACTAAGAAACAAGCAGCAGAAGTGGTTGCCGAAGAAGCAACAAGAGCAGGTGCATACTATATCAACAGAAGATGGTTAGGCGGTATGTTGACTAACTTTGATACAATCAGAGCAAGAGTTAATAAATTAAGAGAACTCGAAGATTTTATCGCTAGCGGTCATGTTGAAAAATTACCTAAAAAAGAACAAGCACAATTGAACAGACAATTGGCTAAATTAAGTAAAACATTAGGTGGTATCAAAGAAATGAGAGGTCTTCCTGATGTAATATTTGTTGTTGACCAAAAGAAAGAAGCAATCGCTATTGCTGAAGCAAATAAATTGAATATTCCTGTTATTTGTTTGGCTGATACAGATGCTAATCCTGATAACGTTGATTACATTATTCCGGGTAATGATGATGCTATTCGTTCAGTAAAACTTATTGCTTCTAAGTTGGCTGACGCTGTTCTTGAAGGTAAAGAATTAAGAGCAAACAAAGCAACTGAAGGCAAAAAGTTAGAGTCTATCAAGGCTGAAGACGCAGGTGTTAGTGCAGAAGCGGTTGCTGAAGAAGCAAGTGTATAATAAAAAGCATTAAAGCATTAAGGCATTAAGAAAAATTTAATAATAAAAACTTATTGCCCTATTGCCTTTGATAAATAAAGGAGAAAATTAAAAATGAATATTACAGCGACAATGGTAAAAGAACTTCGTGATAAGACAGGTGCAGGCATGATGGATGCTAAAAAAGCACTTGTAGAAGTTGACGGTGATATGGATAAAGCAATGGAAGTACTTCGTCAAAAAGGTATTGCTTCTGCTGAAAAGAAAATGGGCAGAATTGCTGCTGAAGGCAGAGTCGGTTCTTATGTTGATTCTTCAGTAGGTGCTATGATTGAAGTTAACTGTGAAACTGATTTCGTTGCTAAGAATGATGAATTTATCGAATTAACAAACGGACTTGCAGAATTGGTTGCTAAGACTAATCCTGCTGATGTTGCTGCTTTAGAAGCAACTACTTGCCCTAAATGCGGTAAGTTAATCTCTGATGTATTAAAAGAAAAAATCGCTTCTATCGGCGAAAAAATTACTATCAGAAGATTCGTTCGTTATGAAGGTAATGTTTCAACTTATATTCATAACGGTAAAATCGGTGTTCTTTTAGAAACATCTGCTGCTGATGCTGATTTAACAAAAGATATTTGTTTGCATATCGCATCTTCCGCTCCTGAATTCGTTTCCAGAAACGAAATTCCTGCTTCTGTTCTTGAAGAAGAAAAGAGAATTGAAATGGGTAAAGAAGATTTGGCAAAGAAACCTGAACAAATCAGAGAAAAAATTGTTGAAGGTCGTGTTAATAAATTGATGGCTCAAAGATGTCTTTTAGAACAACCGTTCGTTAAGAATCCTGATTTGACTATTGAACAACTTATTTCAGGTAAAATGAATATTGTTAAGTTTGACAGATTCGTTTTAGGCGAAGGTCTTGAAAAAAGATCTGAAAACTTTGCTGAAGAAGTTATGGGACAAATAAAAGGTTAGTATAAAATAATGTAAATCGTTTTAACAGAGGGTAAATAGCAATGTTACCCTCTGTTTTTTATCTATTCTGCAAAAAAAATCTGTTTGTAATATAATGTTTCTGTTACAGAATGAGGTTAGGTATGAGTAAATATTTATTAGAAATTGGTGTGGAAGAATTGCCGTATAAGTTTATTACATCGGCTGAAACTCAATTAAGAGATAGTTTTAAAAAGTTTTTTGATTCAAATAATATAAATTTTGAAAAAATAGATGTATTAACAACGCCAAGAAGATTGGCTGTTATTATTGACGGACTTGCTGACAGTCAACCTGATTCAACAAGAGTTTTTAAAGGCCCTATGGCTAAAATTGCTTATGATGAAAGCGGAAATCTTTCAAAAGCGGGCGAAGGTTTTGCAAAGAAAAATGGCTTGAACCCACAAGACTTATATGTTGAAGGCGATTATGTTATGGCTAAACTTGAAGTCAAGGGTAAAAATACTAAAGTTATTCTCGCCGAAAATATTCCTAACATCGTTTTAAAATTACAAGGCTCTCATTTTATGAGATGGTCGAATCATGAAGAAAAATTTTCAAGACCAATTCGCTGGATTGTATCTGTATATAATAATGATGAGTTAAAAGTTAAAATATTAGATATAGAATCGTCTAAATATTCAAGAGGACATCGCTCTTATGATGGGACAATTGAAATAAATAATCCTGATGAATACAAAGAAAAATTGAAAACAGGTTATGTTATTGTTTCTCAACAAGAAAGACGTGAAAAGATTTTAGAAGTTGCTAATGCAAAGGCTACTGAAATTGGTGCTTCAACAAGAATTTCTGATGATTTGTTAGAAGAAGTTACTAATATTTGTGAATGGCCGGTTGCTGTGGTTTGTGATTTTGATGAAAAATATTTAGATATTCCGGATGAAGTTACTATCACGGTTATGGAATCACATCAAAGATACTTTGCTTTGTTTAAAAACGGAAAATTGACAAATAAGTTTATTACTATCGCTAATTATATCGGTAACGATTTTGAAAATATCAAAGCCGGTAATTTGAGAGTTATTAAAGCAAGATTGGATGATGCTGTATTTTTCGTAAAAAATGATACAAAACAAAAACTGGAAGAATATGTAGAAAACTTAAAAGGAATGACCTTCCAAAAAGGAATGGGTTCTGTATATGATAAAACGCAAAGATTGATTAAACTTTCTAAGCAAATATCAGAAGAACTTGGTGTTGAAGAAGAAAATGTTATAAGAACTGCATATTTGTGTAAAGCGGATTTGGCTACAAAACTCGTATTTGAATTTACTGAGTTGCAAGGCTATATCGGTTCTGATTATGCAAGAATATCAGGTGAGAATGAAAAAGTTGTTCAAGGTATAAAAGAGCATTATTTCCCTCTTAATGCTGATAGTGAACTTGCACAAGGAATTGAAGGTCAGATTGTTGGTATCGCTGATAAAATGGATACGATTTGTGCAGTCTTTGCCTCCGGTAAAAAACCGACTGGTTCTTCCGATCCTTTGGGTGTCAGACGTGCGGCTTTAGGTATTATCAAAACTATTATTGAAAATAATCTTGAGGTTAATTTGTCTAATCTTATTAGTTTTGCTCTTGAACTTCTTCCTGTTCAAGCAGATTGTGCTAAAGAAGTTGAAGAATTTATTATTCAAAGATTGACAATATTCCTCGCTGATAATTATAAGAAAGATGTTCTTGAGGCTTGCTTAATCGGGAATCCGTTAGAAAAACTTTCGGATTATATGAAACGAGTTCAGGCTATTTCTGAGTTTGACAGTCCGATGACAATTGAAAATGCAAACAGAGTTATAAGGATTCTTAAAGACAGTTCTTTTGATATTATTGATGAAGAATTGTTCCAATATGATGAAGAAAAAAATCTGTATGTTGCGGCTAAAAGTATAGAACAAACGGATAATTATAATGATTATTTAAAACAACTAATCGGATTAAATTCAAAAATTGATGCGTTCTTTGAAAAAGTTCTTGTTATGGATAAAGATGAAAATATAAAAAATAACAGAATAGGACTTTTGACTTTGTTAAAAGGATATTATAATTTAATTGCCGATTTCAGCAAATTAAGTAAATAATAAAATAAGAAAATAATTAAATAATTAAATATCCGTAAAGAAGATGTTGTTAAATATTAACAACAAACATTTCTTTATTGTTGACGGTGTTATTTATTTCATCTTTAACTTTGCCGCCGACAGAATCACAGTATGTTTTTTCGGAAACAGTACCTAATACTTTTATTTTATAATCGCTTGTTAAAGCGGGAAAAATGTTGTTTGATTTCTGAAACTTGAATGAAAACATGTTTATGCGATAATTATAATTGAGAGATAATATAGTTTATCAAATAGTAATTATATAGAAAAGGAAAAGAATTATGGGAAGACAAACACCATTAGAAAAAGTAAGAAACATTGGTATTGCCGCTCACATCGATGCAGGTAAAACCACTACCACAGAACGTATTTTGTTCTATACAGGTAAAACCCATAAAATCGGTGAAGTACACGATGGTGCTGCTGTAACTGACTTTATGGATCAAGAAAGAGAAAGAGGAATTACTATCCAATCTGCTGCTGTAACAGCATACTGGAAAGGCCACCAAATCAACGTTATTGATACTCCGGGCCACGTTGACTTCACTATCGAAGTTGAACGTTCTTTGCGTGTATTAGACGGTGTTGTAGCAGTATTCTGTGCCGTTGGTGGTGTTCAATCACAATCTGAAACTGTTTGGAGACAAGCAAACAGATACGAAGTACCTCGTATGGTGTTCGTTAATAAAATGGACAGAACAGGGGCTGATTTCTTCCGTGTTGTTGAACAAATAAAAACAAGATTAGGCGGAAATGCTGTTCCTATTCAATTACCTATCGGTGCTGAAGACAAATTTACAGGGTTGGTTGACCTTATGACTATGAAGGCTGAAATCTATACTAACGATTTGGGTACTGAAATTAAGGAAGAAGACATCCCTGCTGAATTACAAGCAAAAGCAAAAGAAATGAGAGATGAAATGGTTGAAGCAATCGCCGGCGAAGACGATGCTTTAATGGAAAAATATTTCGAAGATCCTGACTCAATCACAGTTGAAGAATTAAAGGCAGGACTTAGACGTGCAGTATGTAACAACAAAATAGTTCCTGTTACTTGCGGTACGGCATTCAAAAACAAAGGTGTTCAATTATTGTTGGATAACGTTGTTTCTTATATGCCATCTCCTGTTGATGTTAAGGCTATCGAAGGCGAATTGGAAGACGGTACAAAAGTTGAAAGACATTCAACAGAAGATGAACCGTTCTCAGCATTATCATTTAAGGTTATGACTGACCCGTTCGTAGGTCGTTTAACATTCTTGCGTGTTTATTCAGGTAAGTTATCATCAGGTTCATACGTTTTGAACTCTACAAACGGTAAAAAAGAACGTATTTCTCGTTTGGTTCAAATGTATGCTGACCAAAGAAATGAAATCACTGAAGTTTACGCCGGTGACATCTGTGCTGCAGTTGGTCTTAAAGATACAACTACAGGGGATACATTGTGTGATGAAAAAGCACCTATTATCTTAGAAAGAATGACTTTCCCTGAACCTGTTATCTCTGTTGCTATTGAACCTAAGACAAAAGCTGACCAAGATAAAATGGGTATCGCTCTTCAAAAATTGGCTGAAGAAGATCCGTCATTCAG
>CACXGY010000106.1 GCA_902767275.1 uncultured bacterium
ATTAAATTTCAAATGAGCATTATTAATAGATGTTTTTAAAATTTCTATATTTTCTAGTAAAATAGGATTTCTATTATATGTAACAATGGTAATAAAAACGTATTTATATTGATTTAAAAATAATCTTTTATAATTGGACATAATGCTAATATATCATATTATTGTTTCGGTGGGAATGTGCGTTTAAATATTTAAACATATCAAAAACTTCGCATTTCCCACCCTACCTTATTTTATAATTGTCAAACTCCCTGTTTTTTCTTCTCAAACCGATTGTTATTTTACAGCAACCTATAATTTTTTACAGAACAATTATGTGTCTAGTGGGAATGTGCGTTTAAATATTTAAACATATCAAAAACTTCGCGTTTCCCACCCTACCTTATTTTATAATTGTCAAACTCTCTGTTTTTTTCTTCTCAAACCGATTGCTATTTTACAGCAACCTATAATTTTTTACAAAACAATGATGTGTCTAGTGGGAATGTGCGTTTAAATATTTAAACATATCAAAAACTTCGCATTTCCTACCCTACCTTATTTTATAATTTTCAATCTCCCTGTTTTTTCTTCTCAAACCGATTGCTATTTTACAGCAACCTATAATTTTTTACAGAACAATTATGTGTCTAGTCAAGGAAGTCTGCATCTTCCATATCAAGTTCAAGATTATCTTCATCCTCGTCATCGCCAATATCAAGAAGATTTTTATTGTTTTCTTTATCTTTTTTCTTTTGTTCATCTTTTTTGATTTTTTTTGCAAATACACCCATTCCTCCGCCGGCATCTGCATTTGATGAATATGATTTGAATGGGTCGCTTCCGCTTATTCCGAATGACATTTTAACCTCGTTTCTTTTAATTTTATTATAATTTATTTTCTATTTTTTGTACAGAGATAACTCCCCATTATTTCTTTATTTTATTGCTATAAAAAACTTTACATTATTGTAAATTTTTATTAATATGTATATTACATGCTAGCAAAATTTTTCTTCAAAAGTTTTCTATTAATATAAGATAAGGAGTGTCTGTGCATGGAAATAAATAAATCTAATCAGGTCAGAAGTGTAGCATTTCAAGGTTATCAACACGATAAAACCGAAACGGGGGCTCAAGCATATCATTTTAACTGTATGTATGACTCATCCAAGTACGATTGCGAGTTTCAGGCATTCAAAGTAAGTAAGGATAAGAAAAATAATTTATTTGTTTCAAAAGGCTGTAACGGTTCAATGGAACCATTTTATACAGTTGATGTTCCAAAAGAAGGGGTTAAAATTGAACCTCGATATGATTTGGATTTAGAAGACAATGAACCTTTTGCGTACAGATTTGTCCTTAAAGATAAGAGTGGTAATGTTGTAAAATATGTAAACGAAGATAATAATGAAGTAGACGGATGCTCAATCATTACTCGTCGTGGTACAACCGTTACGAAACAGGGTCCTATGTATCTTGGTATGGTTGATACATTCGCTCCGGGGTATGTTTTTGCAGGATTTCAAGAAGATAATACAGGAGAAGTAATTGCTCCTGATGCTGACAAGAAAAAAGAAATCGCAGACAGTTTAAGAAGCGGTAACAGAACATTTGCTAATACTATGGGCGGAACAATGGCAGGCTTTGTTGCAAAACTGCATGAACTCAGAGAAGCAGGTTTCAAAAGACTTATTACTACTCCGCTTAAAGGTGGAGATAAATCATCTCATAAATATTGGAACACTAATAATTATATAATGGCAGGCGGTATAGGAAACCTTAATGATTATGACACTCTGCAAAAAGAAGCCTTCAAAAACGGTATGAACCTTGTTGATGACGGTACATTTACTTCCGAAGGGCTTCAAGGTATTCACTTCCAACGTGCCATAAAATGGATGGACAACGAAGAAAAACCCGCAGAATACTATTATTTCAGAATGAGTGGTATTCAAGACGGTGCGTTAGGTTTGGGTGTCGTTCCGGAAAACTTCAAAAACATGAATCACAAATTGGTCAATTCGCCGTTTGATTATGTTGCTAAAAAAGGAAAAGACGGAAATATTGTTTATAAAGCAGTTGAGAATAAACAATATGATTCTTCTAAACCGACTGTCCTTCAAATTTTTGACGATACAATGGTATCAGATGAACAACGCAAAGATACAACAAAAGTTATTGATAAATACGACAAATTAGGTGATGGTAATAAATTAGGGAAAAATACCCACGATGATACAACATTCCCATATTCATTTGAAGTAGATCCTTATGAATATAAAAAGAATGTTGAGAATTTGAATGAAGTTAATCAGTATAAGCACGAAAAGGTTAAACTTCACTCTGCTGCCGGAACGATGTTTGTCGGATATATGTCAGGCTTGAGTATTGAACAAAAAAATGAAGGCGGATTTGTATGTTGGGATGCTAATACTGATATGGTTAAGATGAATTATTTTACATCTAACTATGATAACGAGTTAATTATGGCAGAAAAGAACCCTGCAAAACGTGCTATAGAAATGGATAAATATCGCAGAGGAAACGCAGAAGTTCAAGATATGGCAGTCGGGGCTGCTAAGTATTGGACTAATCATGTACGTCTAACTCATAATGAATATGTAGCAAAAACATTAGGGGAAGTTTCTTCTAATCCGGCTAAAGCATTTAACAGAATTTCAGGTATTCTTGATACTCAAAATCCGGATAAACCTAAATTGCCTGAAGATGTCAGACTTACGAAAAATATAGTTGAAAATGTACTTAGTGATAATTATGAAATGCGTCCTAAATTAGAAGACTATCATGAATTGTTAATTTCTTCTATGATGGACTTGCCGCTTGATTCAGTGGAATTTGCACCTGATGTTCAAGGAGCATTGTCATCTCCATTCTTATCTAAGCGTTCTCCTGATAAGGAACATATCGGCGAATCAAGATATGATGCAATGAATGATAAAACCTATAAAGTTCCGAAAGAATATGAGAAAACTTACAATAAAATGAATGACATATTTACCGGCGAAATGAAGGATTTTGCTGATAAAGTTCTTCAAGAAGTTAATAAGAACTCAAAAGAAAAATTATTTGAAAAAGGTAAAATGACTGAATATGGTCAATATGTAATACCTATCGTTGCACAAGATATTGCCAGATTTGCCGTAACAAAAGGTCTGATGCCTGATGCAAAAGCAAAAGTCGTTAAGGGTGGTGCAATAACTTATGATTATGATGATATGCAAAAGAACGGCACTCTCGGTCATATGAATATTAACGGCGATAGCCAAAAAGATGAAGCAAATCAAATTGTTAACAGATTAAGAAAAGGTATTAAAGATTTATCAAGCGAACCTAAAGAAATTAATTTGGTTGCTGAATCTATTAACAAACGTATTGCAAATACAAACGTAAACAGTTTTAAACTTGCAGAAGTTATGGTTGATCGTTCAGGTTTAGGTTTGGATTGGAGATTTGATGCTGCAAAAGACGTTGCAGATATGGATTCAGTTAGAAACGGCGATCAAAGATTTGATACCGCTTGGAATAATACAATGAATTTCTGGGGTAATATTGTTGATGCAATTAAATCAGAAAACCCAAATTCATATACAGTTGCAGAGTTAACTGACGTTCAAGAACTTATTGATGCGACAAGACCTGATGATTCTTCTCAAATGGTTTATGATAGCGAAGGTAAGGCAATTGGCTCGTTAATTGATCTTGCAGGTATTACTTCTGAGGCAAACTATTCTTATTTCTTTGACGGAATTTCAGATATGTTTGGGTATAGTTATTCAACAGGTTCTGATAATGTCGGAAATAACGATAATTCGAGAGTTAATAAATTGGAAGATTCACTCAGTCGCTTTGCAGAAAAACCTATTGATTACAAACGTAACTCATATACTTTTGCCAGCAACCACGATAAACCAAGAATGATTCATTGCTTGTCTATGGATATGAGTTTATTCCATGCTGATTTAGATAATAAAAAAGATACTGCTCACAGAAAAACTGCTTATATGATTATGAATGATATTATGAATGAGCAAGGTTTGAGTCAAGATGATTGGAATATTATCAATAATGACGGAAACTATTTTAAAAATGTTAGTTCAAAAGCAGTTGCAAACGGAGAATTGCTTAGAAATAGCATAGGTTTCGTAAACGAAAAACTTAAAAATCAAGAAAAAGCAGAAGTAAGTAAAAGTGATATAAGTCAACATGATAAAGAAATTAAGTATCGTGCAATAGAACATAAGTACGATTTGGCTTATCAAGCACTCTCAAAATCTGTTGCTGATGTTGTTAACGGTAATTATTATATGAACGAATCAGAAAAATCACACGGTAAAGATGTTCCTGATTCATTAAAGAAAGCAAACGAAAAAGACGGATTTGGTTCAAAACCTATTCCTGATGCATTTGATATTGTTGTCAAACAAGCAATTGAAGAACACGGTATGAAAGGTTTGTTTGGAGAAGATACTCTTAATAAATACCGTAACGAAGTTGATTCTAAAGCAACTGAAGTTGGTCGTGCTAAAACAAGAATCATTATGAGATATTTGGGTGCATTATCAGGAAATCCTACATTGTATGGTGGGGATGAACTCGGTATGACAGGTTATGAAGATAAATGTAAAAATACATATCTTCAAAACCGTAATGCTCTCGATTGGTCTGTTATTGACGATGAAACAGGTAATAAACGTGATGACATTGTTCAATACAGAAGCGACATTCTTAATATATCAGAAGCAAGAAAAGATGATGATATGAATAAGTATGAAGCAATCAATAACGGTACTATGTATAAACTTGATAAACAGGATGCAAAAGGCATAGGAGCAGAAAAAGATAAACATTATAACTGTTCTGCCGTTATTTCTCAAGCCGCTAACGGAGCAATGAATATATCTGTATTTAACCCTAACGGTATTGATACGAACCCGAAAATACCTGTTGATAATATTCATCCAAAATCATTGTATATGGATAGTATCTATTTAAAAGGTGCAAAAGGTAAAATATCTCTTAATCCCGGAACGAAGTTCAAAAACGTCAATCCTGCCGATGATTCTGTTTATGAAGTATGCAAAAACGGCGATGATTACTTCATAAAAAGAGTAGAAGGTAATAAGAAGGATGGTTTTACTCTTAATGAAACAACTGCTCCTGACGGGGTTATGACGTTATATCATATTCCTGATGATATATCTAAAGAACGTACCGATTTAATGCATAAGAAAGTTCGTGCTCGTGAATATTATAATAAACGTTATAATATTCCTAATAACAGTGCGTATGATGATACAGGAAAAACTGAGTCAACAAATGGTAAAAAGATAGATGTAACATCTAAAGAATAATTGAAAAAGACCTGATATTATCAGGTCTTTTATATTATATGCTTTCTAAATCCTTTATTTTCAGATACAAATCGTCCAATTGATTTTATTTTAGCCTCTATGCAATTACGGCATTTGCCTGAGTGTTCATTCAGACAAATTTTATTAGGATATATTTCATATTTTTTCTTATAGTCTGAATCAAGAATATTCGGCATAACAACATTTGCTCCGCTGTTTAGTGCAATAATTCTGCCCATAGGATTTATAGTTTCCATTGCAGTTGTTGCGGGGATATTTATATCAGGTAATAATAATCTGGTCGCTGCCATTGCCTTTAATGCAATATCAAAATTTTGAGGATTTAATTCGGATTTAAGCGGAGTTTCCGGATGAGGAATAAATGGACCTATTCCTATCATATCAGCATTTATATCCTTGAAAAATAAAATATCCTCTGCTATTGAGTCAATTGTTTGTTCAGGTAATCCGACAAGGCATCCTGTTCCGACTTCATAACCTATATCTTTTAAATTATACAGACATTCAACTCTGTTTTCATAACTCATATTCGGGTGCATTTTTTTATATAATTCTTTATCAGTTGTTTCTATTCTGAGTAAATATCTATCTGCTCCGGATTTTTTGTAGGCTTTATATTCTTCTTTTGTCTTTTCTCCTATACTTAAAGTAACAGCGATATCATTCTTTTTTATCTCGGATATAATGTAACACATTTTATCAACAGAAAAATAAGTGTCTTCTCCGGATTGTAAAACTACAGTTTTATATCCGAGAGAAACTCCTTTTTTTGCATATTCTATAATTTCATCCGGTTCAAGTCTGTATCTGTCTGCTTTTTGATTTGGGGAGCGTAATCCGCAATATTTGCACGAACATTTGCAAATATTAGAAAACTCAATAAGACCTCTCAGATGAACTTCATCTCCTATATATTTTTGTCTTATTTTATTCGCACTCTCACAAAGTGCCTTCCCATCAGAGTTTAGTAATATAATAAGTTCATCTTTGTCCAGAGTGTGTGTTTGTTCTGCTTTCTCTAATATATTATTCAAAGATGTCAACTTTGTTTCTTCCTCGTTCTTTTGCTCTTGTTAGTGCGGTTCCGACTCCGTCTAATAATTGATTAGGTTCTGTAAATTTGGAATAATTTGCACATAAGCCAACACTTACGGTAATATTTGTTTTTTTATCATCTTTCTCAAAAACATGTTCTCCGATTTTCGCTCTTAAACGTTCTATTGGAATTAATGCTTTTGTAATAGGTGTTGACGGTAAAAATATAATAATTTCTTCTCCGCCATATCTGTACACAAGGTCAGTTTTTCTGAACACTAATTTTAAAATATTGCTTAACTCAGTTAAAACGAAATCTCCAAATTCTTTCCCGTATGATTCATTGATTTTACTAAAATAATCTATATCAAGCATAGCCAGAGTGAAATTAAATATGTATCTTCTTGCTCTGTAAAATTCATTCTCTAAGTTTGAATCAAATAGTTGTCTGTTGTATAACCCTGTCATAGGGTCTTTGAATGCGTGCAGTGCTTGTTCATTGAATAAATATTTAAGTTTGAAAATTACTTCAAGTTCGTGAAGTATAATTTTTAGAATAGATTTTTTTTCTTTAGTGAATTTTTTTGTGCTTCCTATGTATAAACCACCGGTTAGTTTTTCATTATATTTAAACATCAATAATTCTGTATGCTTAAATTTTTCAACCGTAATATCAGATTTTTCCTTAACATCGCCGTCACTTAAATTACATTGAATTTCGTTAATTCTTTTGTATTTTTCCGCCTCATCAAAAAAAGTATCTCTTATTTTATCTGTCAATTCAAGGTTTATATTATTCTTTGGAATTGAAAGATAAAAAACATTTCTTGAAGATTCATCAGAATTATTAAAAAATAAGCCTGATATATCATATGAAAAATATTTTTTAAATATTTTAAATATATTGGCAGACAATACATCTTCGTGATTTAATGAATCGAATAATTCTTTAAATTCTTCCAGTATATCTGTATTTACTATAACTTCTTTTAAATCTTTTGTGAGTTTTTCTTTTTCCATATTAAACGCCCTATTCTATCATATTAGTCTTATTTTATCAGATTACAACTAATCATTAAATAGGCAAATTATATGATTTTTTATAAATGAATGTATAGACAACTTAAAAAAAAATAGTTATAATAAGATTATCGGATAGGATTATTATGTCGCAAACATTAAAACAAGAACAGTTCAAAGAAGAATCGATGACCCCGAACCATCCTAAATGGGAAAAGGCAATAAGTCGTGGCGGGAATTTATATCAAAAAGAATTTGAGATAAGATCTGATTTTGAAAGAGATTATAATCGAATTCTTAATTCTACCGCATATAGCCGATTGAAGCATAAAACGCAAGTATTTTATGCGACAAATAATGATCACGTATGTACAAGAATTGAACACGTTAATATAGTTGCATCTATTGCTAAGACTATATCCCGTTCGTTGGGTCTTAATGTCGAATTAGTAGAGGCAATGGCATTCGGACACGATTTAGGACATTCTCCTTTTGGCCATCACGGGGAAAGAATAATTGCAACGATTATGCACGAAGAAAAATTCCCTGAGCCGTTCTGGCACGAGAAAAATAGTCTTAGGATGATTGATAAAATTGAAACTCTCCCGAATTATAACGGAGAACACGAAAATTTGAATTTGACTTATGCAGTCCGAGATGGAATTGTTTGTCATTGTGGAGAGGTTGACGAGAATGGTTTAAAACCGAGAGATGAGTTCGTCGATCTTTCTAAAATGAGAAAAGGTCAATTTATGCCATACACTTATGAAGGCTGTGTTGTAAAAATTTCTGATAAATTGGCTTATATTGGTCGTGATATTGAAGATGCCACAAGATACGGGTTATTTACAAAAAAAGATTATGCGGTTTTGAAACAAATTGCCGTGAATTTTACAAAACAGGATGTAAAGTTAAAACAAATCAATCCGACATCTTTAATTTACGAATTAGTAACTGATTTGTGTATAAATTCTAATCCTGAAATAGGTTTAAATTTTTCAAAAGAAAATTTTGAATTAATGAATCAAGTTAAACATTTTATTTTTGAAAAAGTTTGTATGCACAAACGTCTTGAACCGTTTATGGATTACGCAAATTTAATCATCCGCACGGTTTATAAGTTCTTAAAAAGTTATTATGACGGTGCGAATACAATTAATAAATTAAAAAAAGATACAAAACTTTATCCGACACTAATTGTGGATTTCAGAAAATGGATTGTAAAATATTCAAACTATGACTTAGAATTAAGAAAATTACGTAAATATTATAATGAAATTATTTATGATATAGAAAATTTTGATGATTATAAACAAGCAATAATAGATTTTATTTCTTCAATGACGGATAAATATATTATGCGTGTTTACACCGACTTGATTACATTCTAGGTGGTTGTATATTTTTATAATTTGATATCAGAGTAATTCTTAAACTCAATATGTTTAAGATTATTTCTCTTACAATATTCTGCAAGTCCTGATTTTGCATATACAATATCCGGTTCTTTAGATACACAAAAATCAGATGCTCCGTCACCTATATAAACCACTTTTTTATAGCGTTTTTTTAGGTTTTTTACAACTTTACACTTACAAGTCCCCGCATTGTTGGAACAGTGCTTTGAATCATTCGGAAACTCAATTATAAAATCTGTATTGTATTTTCCGCCAAAATATGCGTGGTTGGTAATAACATTAACAAAATCTATTTTATTTTTTTCAAGAATTTTATTTATAAAATAATCCAAGCCGTCTGATAGTATAACGATAGGAATTCCGTTCTTTTTTGCTCTTAATGCAAACGGAATAAACCCTTCGTCAATTTCCATAGTATCAAGAAAGTTGTCTATTAATTCAGGTGTAAGATTGGGTACAAGTGCGAATTGTTTTACAAGGCATTCTTGTGAACCGAATTTGCCCTCTCTCCAATCATTTTCTATATCCAGCCATTTTGGGTCAGCATAATCTTCTAAGAACTTTGACAGAGTATCCGTTTTCGTAATTGTTCCGTCAAAATCGCTGACGATAATCATATCTCGCATTACTATATTGTATAACAAATAGAAAATTGGTGGAAGTTATATTATACGGTTTTTTACAAATTGATGAAATAATGCTCATAATGCTATAATAACCTTATGAAAAAAGTTTTTTATTATCAAACTCCGATAGGGAAAATAGGTATTGCAGAAGAATGGGGTTTTATTACAAATTTATATTTTATGAATATGAAACAGTCTCTAAACGCAAAACAGATAGAAACAGAAATTTTAAAAGAAACTTATGTTCAATTGTGCGAATATCTGAACAAAGAAAGAACGGAATTCGATATTCCGTTAAACCCCTCAGGAACTGATTTTCAACAGACAGTCTGGTCAGAATTATTAAACATTCCTTATGGAAAAACAAAAACATATAAAGATATTGCACAATCTGTCAAAAAAGAGTCTGCACAAAGAGCAGTCGGAAATGCGTGTAATAAAAATCCTATTCCCATCATTATTCCGTGTCACAGAGTTTTAAGTTCTGATAACAAAATAACAGGATATGTCGGGGGTTTGGATTTGAAGAAAAAATTGATTGATTTAGAAAAATGATTTCATAAGTTTGAACGAATTATGTTTGTATAATCTTCTCCTATAATTTTTATGATTTGTTCGTATAGGATATCTGAATATTTCTTTTCCTGTAATATGTATTTTGCATAACAATTGATGTTATGTTGTATGACGGTATATTTTTCTTTTTGACTCATATTAAGTTCGGATACAATTTTTAAAATGGTTTCAAATACAATTTTGCCGTCTGTTATAATTTTTTGCTTGTTTTTAGGGTTTTGAGTTATTGAATTGTTATTTCTAATCCAAAAATAATTTACATCAGGAACTAATAATAATTTGTTCGTATAATATAATGCATATAATGTAAATAAATTATCTTCATGAAAAACACCTTCCATAAATCTAATTAAACTGTTATTTTGTATTAACTCAGTTTTATATATCTTATTCCAAACAGAACTATATGGCATATTAACGTACATATCAGATATATTATCAATAATTTTAAAATTATTATTTGTATAGTAATATAATTCTTTTTTATCAGATATTACAATTGTATTACTCATAGCAATATCTGCATTATATTTTTTTGCATAAGAGTATAGTTTTTCATAAAAGTTTTTTGATATACAATCATCAGCGTCAATATATCCGATATATTCTCGTTCTACATATTTGAGCCCTATATTGCGATTGTATCCCAAACCAGAACCTAGTGTCGGAGATACTATTTGAATATTATTCATATTTTGAGTTAGTTTATTTAAAATTTGTAAGGAGGAATCTGTTGTATTTTTATCAATAATAAAAATATAGTCTATATCTTCGAGTGATTGAAGGGTAAGTGTTGCAATGCATTTTTCAATAAATTTTTCGGCATTATAAACAGGAATAATTACGCTAACTCCCTTTTTTAATTTCATATAATATACTCCATAAAAACTTACATCTTATCTATATTTGAATATAAATCCATTATACCATATATTATTTACCTATTTCTGTGTAAACATAAATAAACTACTGGACTTTATTCTAAACTTAGTATAAAATTTAGAAAAGAGGGATTTTTATTATGGCAAAAAATAACGATACAATACCTATAGAAGTTAGTATATTGACAGCAGATCATGATATAAAAGGTACTGTTCACGTTTCAAAATATACTAATACTAATAGAGAACTAACTGATTTATTGAACGATAAAGAAAGAAGATTTTTAGCGGTAACTAATGCTGAAATCTATTCAAGAAATTCAAAACAGCCGCCAAGAAGATATAATTTCTTAGAAATCCACATGGATTATGTTTTGATGGTTCATCCGTCATCTCAGGCAGTGTTTAAAGAATCAGGAAGAAGTCAGGAAGATATCGCAAGATTTAGAGAATTAAGATTAAAACTAAATCAAACAAAACCTTTCTAGGGAGAAGATGGGATTGGGTAATTATTTTTTTACCCGTAGGAGATTTTATGAAAAAGGCTATATTTATTGTAACAATTTTATTTGTTGCAGTTATATCAACCGCTTGTATAAATAATATTGCAGTGCAAGAACTTAATAATGCAGCAAAAACATATATGGAAAAAGGTGATTATCCTGCTGCAATTGAAAGATTGGAATCAAGTATAGAATTAGACGGAACAATTTATGAAACTCATTATAATTTAGGAGTTGCTTATATTGATGTAAAACAGTATGAAAAAGCAATTGATTCTCTTAATAACGCAATCAGGATAAATTCAAAATATGCAGATTCATACTATACACTGGCAGTCGCTCAAGAAAAACTTGCAGATTCTTTAATTGAAACTCCTGAAGGAGTTGGATTAACAACTGATGAAGAAGGTAATGTTACTTCAACTATTCCTGCTTCAGAAACATACAGTAATATTTCTCAAGAGATTAGAGAACGTATGATAGAAGGTTATTTGTCATCTATTTCGAATTATAAAAAATACAATGATATGGTTAATTCAAAACAAAAAACCGAAGAAGTAAATGCCCATATTATTGAGATGGAAAAAGTTTTATTAAAACTAGGTTATTCGGGATCAGGATATTAATATGTTTACACCGCCTGATATAGCATATTTTAGTATAAACGGGTTTCCTATATATTATTACGGGGTTATATTGGCTCTGGCTATATTTTTTGGTATTGTTGTTTCAAATTGGATAGCAATCAAAGAATATTATTTGTGCGGTGCTGTACCAAGAGTGGCTACTTCAATAATAATAGGAGGAATTGCCGGTGCAAGGTTATATTATTGTCTTTTAAACTGTGATGTCTATTTGAGTAATCCTATTGAAATTCTTGCACTAAGAGAGGGAGGATTGTCTATCCACGGTGCAATTATAGGGGGTGTTATTGCCTTATTATACGAAACAAAACAGTATAACTATAACTTCGGAAAATTATGTGATATTTTTGCGATGGGTTTACCTATCGGACAGGCAATAGGAAGATGGGGAAATTTCTTTAATTCAGAAGCATTTGGAACTCCTACCGATTTGCCGTGGAAAATGTATGTTAAAAAATCCTTTAGACCCGATGAGTATTTTTCACAAGAATATTTTCATCCGACATTTTTATATGAATCTTTGCTTGATATTTTAATATTTATAATTCTTTATTCTTTTATTTTAAAAAGATACAAAGAAAATACAGGCATAATTTCTGCTTCTTATTTAATCTTATATTCGATTGTAAGATTTTTTATAGAAGGTATGCGTGTTGATTGTGTAAAGTATATTTGGGGAATCCCTTTTCCACAATTAGTATCGATAGTCATTATATTATGTTCAATAATCTTTATAATCATTAAATATAATAAATTAAGCGATGATAAGAATTAATTAAATACTGCCAAATTTAACGAGATTAACTTTTCTCATTCTTATGTTTTCAGGAGTAACCTCCATTAATTCATCATCTCCGATATATTCCATACAATCTTCAAGAGAGAGTTCTTTATGTGCTTGCAGAGTTACCATAACATCTGCTGTAGAACTTCTCATATTTGTTAATTTTTTTGTCTTGCAAATATTAACAGCAATATCTTGAGCCTTGTTTCCTTCGCCGATAATCATACCTCTGTATACTTTAGTGTGTGGAGTAATAAAGAAAACACCTCTATCTTCATATTGAGCGAGAGCATAAGGAACAGCCTCTCCAGTTTCGTGAGCAAGAATAGAGCCTGAACGCTGCTTTGGTATATCTCCAACCATCTCTTTGTAAGAATCAAATGTGTGGTACATAATACCTTCCCCACGAGTCATTCTTATAAATTCTGATCGAAAACCTATTAATCCTCTGGCAGGTATAGAAAATCTCATTTTTGTTCTACCGTTATCATTTTGCATTTCAAGCATAGTTGCCTTTCTGCCGGAAAGTCTGTCTATACATGAACCTGCTGTTTCTTCAGGAGTATCTATAATAAGATTTTCAAACGGTTCGTATTGTACACCGTTAATATTTTTATATATAACTTCCGGTTTTGAAACTTGGAACTCATAGCCTTCACGACGCATAGTTTCAATCAAGATACCTAAATGGAGTTCGCCACGACCGCTAACTTTGAAACAATCTGTACTGTCTGTGTCTTCGACTCTTAGACTAACGTTCTTTTCTAATTCGTTATATAATCTTTTTCTTAGTTGTCTGCTGGTTACAAACTTCCCTTCTTGACCTGCAAAGGGGCTGTCATTAACAGAGAAATTCATTTGGAGAGTAGGTTCGTCAACCGTTATTAATGGAAGCGGAATTTCTTTTCCCACTTCACAGATTGTTTCTCCTATCTGAATATCAGGGAAACCAGCAATACCAACAATATCTCCTGCTTCTGCTTCATCACATTCTTCACGACCTAAATCTTTAAATTCGTATAATTTTGCAATTTTCCCTTTTTCAATTGAACCGTCAGCCTTGCAAAGGGAAACTTGTTGTTGTGATTTTATTGTTCCGTTAATGATTCTTCCTGTAACTATTCTTCCTACATATTCATTATAATCCAGAGTTGTTGCTTGGAATTGCAGAGGCAAATCATCATCTCCGGTTGGTGCGGATATATTTTCTAATATGCAATCTAACAACGGTGTAATATCCTTTGGTTCATCATCAATATCGTTTATTGCATAACCGTTCAAACTGCTTGCATATATATAAGGGAAGTCAATTAAATCTTCTCTGTCAGTTAATTCTGTAAATAAATCAAAAACTTTATCAAGAGTGGAATCGACATCTGCTGCCGGCTTATCAATTTTGTTTATAACAACAATAATTTTTATTCCTAATTCTAAAGCCTTAGACAAAACAAATCTTGTTTGAGGCATTGGACCTTCTGCTGCATCAACAATGAGTAAAGCCCCGTCAACCATTCCTAATACACGTTCGACTTCTCCACCGAAATCAGCGTGACCGGGGGTGTCTATGACATTGATTTTGACATCTTTATAGTTTATAGATATGTTTTTAGATAGAATTGTTATTCCTCTCTCTTTTTCAAGGTCGTTACTGTCAAGAACACGTTCTTGCACTTGTTGATTTTCTCTGAAAACACCGCTTTGTTTTAGCATACAATCGACAAGCGTCGTTTTTCCATGGTCAACGTGTGCTATAATTGCTATATTTCTTATATTATTTTTGTTCATATTTATATTTCCTCATGAATAAACGTAAAATCAAAAACGGAAAACATTTCTATTCCTATAATAATTTTACCCCTAGTGTTGATTTCTTTTTCCATTGTACTTGCTAAACAGTTTAATTCAAGTTGTAAAATATTTAAAATTACAGCGGAGAAATTATATTTTGAGTAAGGTACTCTTTTATTTTTTGAAGATTTTCACGGCAATCTTTGACTCCAAGGTCATAAATAGCCTGTAATTTACTTAAATTCTTTTCTACCCGTTTCATTTTTATTTTTTTACTCGGTCTTAAAGCAATTATTTTACCATTATTTTCATATTCTTTGATTAAATCCAAAGTTTCGTTATATTTGATATAATTGGTTTTTGCTGTTTTTATAAAAGCGGGATATTTTCTATATATCAATTGAAACGGCATTTTTGATTTGGTTTTAGAATAATCTGATGGTCTTGTCTGAACAACAATTATTCTTTCATATCCCATATCAAGTACTTTTTTAAAAGGAATCGGATCAGCAACAGCACCATCTAAATACTTTTTCCCATTAATCTCAACCAATTTTGATACAAATGGCATTGAGCCGGAAGCCCTTAAATATTCCATATCTTTCTTAGCATCTTTGATTTCTATATATTCTGCCTGACCTGTTTCTACATTTGTAACGACAGCATAAAAACTTATATTGGAATTATTGTATGTTTCAAAATCAAGCGGGTCTAATTCATATACAAGTTTATTAAAACAAAATTCTCTATTCATTATATTGCCTGTGGTAAATAGAGAATACATGCCCATATATCGTTTATCGTGAGCGTATTTTAGGTTATATCTCAATGCACGACCTATTTGTTTTGATTTATAATTTATCCCGAATAACGCACCCGCAGAAACACCGAAGATAGCATCTGCTTTTATATTGTTTTCCATAAACACGTCTAATACACCCGCAGTATATAAACCTCGTAAAGCACCACCCTCTAGAACTAATGCAGTCTGATTTTTATTCGATTTGTTTTCAGTATTATTCATTTCGTTTCTTATATCCCTATGAGCAATATATTACCTAATAACAGAATAGTGTTATAATTTATTAAGTTTGATATAATTTGAAAAGAGTCGGCATCCGATACTTTGAGTTTTTCTTTTATTCAATATCAAAATCAAAATATGTATCAGGATAAGGTTCATTTTTCAATGTGAAATGCCACCACTCAGAATCAATACCTTCAAAACCCGCTTTAATCATTGCATCGTGAAGAATTTTTCTGTTTCTTTTTTGTTCTTTAGTCAATTTTTTATAATCAGGATGCGAAATTTCACTAAACAAATCGAATGTACCACCCATATCAACGAAAGAACCATCTTTTTTTATTAGTGTTAAATCAACTGTTGAGCCTCTGGAATGTCCGGATTTGGACATTATATATTTCCCTTTTAGCAAATCAGATTTTGCAAGGTTTGGGAAAAATGATTTATCTCCTTCGTCATTTGGGTTATTTATCCATTCAACAAAATTATTAACGGCTTTTTGCGGTCTATATGTATCCCATATTAAAATTCTATATCCTTGTTTTCTTAAATCGTCTGCTGCCTTTGAAAGTGCATTTGCCCCTTCTTTCGTCATATATGCGATAGGTGCATTATAACCGTTTATTTTATTTCCTGTAAAATTGTAGGATGAGTAATACCGTATATCGTATACAGCATCATCTATAACTGTATATACAGGAACAAAATCTGTTTTGTCATAAGAAATTTGAGCAAATACAGAATTTGATATAATGCATAAAAGTACAAAAATAATTAATAAGAATTTTTTCATAATAAATCTTCCTTTAATTTAACCGATATTATTTAATATATAATATAAATATGAAAAAAAGAAGTTTATTTTATTTATTCATTATTTTATTATCAATATTTTGCTATAAAAATTTTTCTATAGAAGGTCTGCAAGACTCAAGACGAATTGATGGCATAGTAGAGCCTGTATACACTCAGGATTGTTTTCCAAGAACTCTGCAGCGTCAAGGTGTTAGTAAAAGATGTTTTGAGCATGCAAATTTAGGGCAGAATATTTTTTGTACAAAATCAGAACTAACTATGATTAAAGATTATTATAATAAAGGTCAAGAAAAAGACCCGCTCAACAATTGTTCTGAACAATTTTGTGCCGATTAAAACTATTATTTTGCAATTTTACTCAACGGAATGAAATCAAATCTTTCATATTTATCAAAAATTTCTTTTCGTTCATTATAAAATTCTTCTGAAACATTTTCCCATTTTTCATTGGAATAAGAAATAAACCATGGTTTCTTAGGATTAGTGTAGCCGTCATATTTAAAACTGACTTGTGGGAATAATTCATTTGAGTTTTCGACAAGATGATAAATTCTCATTCCGCTTTCTAATGCTCCGGAGGAATATTCATTGCACACAAATGTATAATCACATATATAATATCTGTTTCTTGTTCCGCCGCTAACTACATGTACAGGTTTTCTGTTAACCATGGTATATATATCATAAATTACACCTTTCCATTGCCCGTCAGCAATTTCGCCTATTAATAATTCTTCAATCCCGTCTGCGTTTACGTCGTAGTATGTATAACCAATTTTATCTAAAGGGTGTTTATTTGTTTTAGCAAGTACATTATACATATAACTCATATTTTCTTGTTCTAACTTTTGAGAATCCCATTTTTCTGTTATTGCAGTTATATGTTTTTGAAGAATTTCTTTGTATAAATCTTCCCCTTTCATACCCTGATTTTTATAATATCTTCCGCCATTTACTCCCGTTATATTAACTATTTCTCCATAATTGTAGAGATTTTTGAATGATATAGGCGGTTCGGAAGATTTTGTATAATTATACTGAACATCAGTAGGATGTTTTAAAACTATGTCGTACAAGTTTCCTTTTTTATCGTTTAACTCTCCAATTTTTTTACTGCCGGGAAGAACTGCATGATCGGCAGGATTTTTATATGCTTTTATTCCGAATGCAAAACCGCCAAATCCTTCTTTCTTTGATTCTTTATGAAATATTTCAATTTTATCTTTTTTCTTTTTTACAAGATATACCCCTTTAAAATCTTCCGGCAATTCTATTGAGAATAATTGGTTTTTAATTATTCTATTTTTTTGATTAGAACTATTTATTTTAATATTATCTGTAACACTTGTATTTTCTGCAAATGCAAGATTAATTGTTGTTATAAAAACTATAAATGCAAAAGTAAAAACAAGGTTATTTTTCATCTGTATTCTCCTTATATCTAATATAGTAATACAAATAGAATTGTATATATAAGTAGTTATAAGTATATTTGATTAAAAATAGATTATAAAATATTTTTACTAACCAAGTTTTTGACCCGTCAACTCCGATATAAATAATAACTCTTTATTATTAAGTTTTGTAATAATATAACTTAAAAATATAACAAATATTTTTTTTAGGGGGTTTAATATAAATGCAACTAATAATATTTAAACAACACAATAACATAATACATAATTCATAAATACAATTCTCAAGAACACGTTTCTTGAGTTTTTTTATGTATTATTTTTCATTAACCGTATCAATAGAAATCGATTCAATACCTTCCAAAACCCCCAGTTTGTCATATATATATTGAACAGGGCGTTTACTTGTGACTTCAACGATTATAGAAAATTTTGTCATGTTAGGATTTTCTATTAGTTTATGCATTTTGAGTGCATCTAATGTTTTAAAATTTGAAACCATATATTCTCTAATTGTGTCAACATTGTCATTTTGACAATGTAAGTTAATTTTTAATCGTTTAATATTTTTAGAACTTCTGCTAAGAACATTTTTTTCAAATAGTCTTATTAATGTTAATACAGCAACAGATAGGATAGTTGCAATAATAGCAAGTCCATACATTCCGGCCCCGCACGCCATACCGACACTTGCAGCCATAAATAATGTTGCCGCAGTTGTTAAACCAAATACAGTAGGGCCGTTTCTTAAAACTGTTCCTGCCCCGATAAAACCGATACCTGTTACTACTTGTGCGGCAACTCTGGCTGTATCTCTGATTCCGGTTGGTGTATATCCGTCTATTTGCCAGTTTACAAGTTCTGGAAATCCGAATATTGATATTATTGTAAACACACATGCTCCTAAACATACTAATATATGTGTTCTTAATCCTGCATATTTGTTTGTTATTTCTCTCTCAAATCCTATTATAAAACCAAGACATATTGCTGAAAATACTCTCATAAATAAATCTATATTGTATGATGAGAACAGGTGGTTTAAATGTTCCATTGTTTTTCTCTCTCCGTTTGTGCTTACCTTTTTATAATATCAGACACCGAATAAAAAGTCCAAAAGTTTTGTAAAAAAGTTGAATTTGTAATTAGTTCTTCGTTATTATTTTATTATGGTTAAACTTGATAATGATAAATTATTTGAATTTTTACCAACGTTATTTAACATTAATTTAAAAGATGATAAAGACGGTAAATCTTTATTTTTTAAATTAAAATCTATCTTTGATTATGATTACGGGTATATTTTTTATCTGAATCCTGAATCTGTTCAATTGAAATATTCAAATATTAATAAAGAGTTGATTGAGTCTGTTTATGACATGTCAAAGAAAGATATGAAATTTTTATATTCTCCTGACGGAATTATATTAAATCAGCAATCATCTATAATAAAATCGTTACGATTTGTAGGCGGAAAATCGTATCTTTTACACAAGTTATCTGTAGGCGAAACTATTTATGGATTTGTAATATTAGGTTCAAAAGAATCAGATTTTTATAATAAAAACGATTTAAGAGTGCTGAAATCTTGTAACGCAATAATATCATACATTATAAAAGACTTAGAATTGTCTAATGTTTTCAAAATTCAGTTGAAAGCATTAAAAGACGGTCTTATAGAAAAGAATAATGCATATAAAATTATAAAAGAACAAAACGAAAAAATCATAGAATCTGACAAGGTTAAATCGGAATTTCTCGCTAATGTATCGCATGAATTAAGAACTCCGCTTAACGCAATATTGGGATTTTCAGAAATGCTGCTTGAAGAAAAAAACGGCGGATTAAACCAAAAACAAAAAGAATATGTGTCAGATATAAGGGTTTCAGGGATTCATCTTTTGAGTATGATTAATGAAATTCTTGATATTTCAAAAATAGAATCAAAATCCGTAAAACTTGTTCCTTCAGAGTTTACAATATTTCGTGCAATAAAAGAAGTTGCAACAATTTTAAAACCGCTTGCCGTAAAAAAGGGTGTTAGAATTATTATTGATTGTGAGGAAGATTTTGAGGTATTTGCGGATTATCAAAAGATACAACAAATCTTGTATAATCTTGTTAATAACGCTATTAAATACAGTCCGAATGATGATGAGGTCGTTGTGTCAGCAAAAAAATATGATAATAAGTTTGTTTTGATTATCCATGATAACGGAATAGGGATTGATAAAAAATATCACGGTAAGATATTTGCAAAATTTGTTCAATTAGACAGTGCATATACAAAAAAAGAAAGTTCAACAGGATTAGGTTTAACAATAACTAAAGAGTTGACCGAATTACATGGCGGCAAGATATCCGTTAAAAGCGAAGTAAATAACGGCTCTGATTTTATTGTTGAAATCCCTCAATAGCGGCTACTCCATTTGACCGATTTTATTCTTTACATAAAACCTTTTTTTAAAAAATATGATATCATATAATCGGGGAATTTAAAACTCAAATACATGTATTGATTTAATTATAGGTACCTTAAGACAAATGATTTGTCCAAAATGTAAAAATGAAATACCTGAAAATAGTTTAAAATGTTCTGTGTGCGGAACAAGAGTGGGTCGTTTGTGTCCTAATTGTAAGACTCATAATGTTTTGACGGCACATAAATGTAAGAATTGCGGACAAGAATTATTAAAGACATGTCCTAATTGTGGTGCAGCCAATACGACAAAATCGACTGAATGTCGTCGATGCGGTGCAGCACTTAATAAAGTTTTAGGGCAGCAAAAAGATGTCAAACAAGAAGAAAAGGTTATTAAAAAGAATACAATTATTGATTCTATGCCAAAGTATGAGGCGGTATATTATTCTCAAACAACTGCAAAAGACAAGTTAAAAGAAGCGGTATTAAATCCTGAAAAGAAGGTTATTGCTTTAACCGGAGATAGCGGTGTAGGGAAAAACCTTGTAATAAGATTTGTATCAGGAGAGTTGAAGGATAGCGGTCTTGTTTGGTTGAACGGAACATGTTCAGATAACACGGCATTGACTCCTTGCGGATATATACAAGATGTGTTGTTAGGATTGTTCAATCTTAATAATTTTTGTATTGATTTGGAAAATTTAAAAAAGGAATCAGTTAAATTCTTTAAACAAGATTTTCCTAATATGCAATCGGCAGAAGTATTTGATTTTATTAACTTTTTATATCCTGAAAAATTCGGAGAATTTAAAAATATTCATTTTAACAGGCAAAAAACGTTTGATATGTTATTGAATGTTTTCAGAACAATCTCTCAATCTATGGATATTGTTTTTGTTGTTAATAATTTTTCTCAAATTGATGAGATGTCATTAGAGTTTATAAACCTTTTATTATCAACACCTGAACTGTTATCATCCGTGACATTTATTCTTACATACACAGAAGCACGTTCTGCGATGATGTGTATACAAAATAATTCATTACAAGAATCTTCATACGAAAATATCGCAATTGCATCACTTTCAAGAGAACAATTGCTTCCGATTTTTGATAATTACAAAGATTTGGATTTGAGTATAGAGCAGAAGAATTTAATAAATAAATCTTCTGAAGGAAATCCTGCAAATTTTGAACAGATTATTAATCTTGTTGCTGATGAGATGAGAGTTGGATTTCCGTTCAGCATACCTGAAAGTATGTCAGATGTTGTGCGTGAACGATTAAATATTTTAAGAGCACAAGATATGAAAGCATATAAAGTATTGATTGCAGTATCTTTGCTCGGGTATAAGTCTAATCCGATTATATTAAACATGTTTGACGATATAGATTTGGAACAGTTGGATTTAATTCTTAATAAGTTGACCAGATTGAATTATCTCGTTGCGGTTTCTAATGTAGTGTATGAGTTTAAGAGTATGGATATTTGGAAACTTATCAGGGATGAACTTAAAAAGGATTCAGATAATTACAAATCGGTATGTGAAGAATTATTTGTACTTCTTCAAAATTATCACTTGTCCTCTTTATCTGTGTTAAGTGTAATAGCAAAAGACATGAGTTATTCACAACAGTATTTGAGTATTTGGACAGCAGGGGTTCAAACCGCTTCTTATATTGGTGATACAAGTCTTTTTGTGACGGCTCAAAAGCAAATATTAGATATCGTTGAAAATAATGTAATAAAATCTTCTGAAAATATAAAGAAAAATATTTATGTACAAAGCGGAAAGTTATTAGAAAGTACAAATCCGGAAGAAGGAATGAAATTCTTAACCAATGCGTTACATACAGAAGGTTTAAATAAGTATGAAGAAATTGATTTGCTCGGATATATTGCATCTTGTGCAATGAAAACAGGAAATTATTACGGTGTGATTGAATGTGTGGATAATGTATTAGATAAATTTGACGACCCGCATTCTATTGAAGTTGCTGTTATAAAATCAAGAAAATTGAGAGCATTGAATAAAATAGGTAACTTTGGAGAAGTCGTAAGCCTTGCTGAGAATGAAATCATTCCAATTATAGAATCAACACTGGCAAAGAAATCTTCTAAGTATAAATTGATTAGCGAGGATGAAGTTTTTGAAACTTGGATATCAACTTTGTTCTCCCTAATAAAAGCATTAACAAGACAAGGTAATGACAGAGCATTTAAAGTTATCAACGAGTTGTTTAAAATCCTTGAAGCGAATGATATTCGTGATAAACAGTTCTCTTGTAATTTACAATTAGAACTTGCCCTTGCTAATACGATTAAGGGTAATATAAAAATGTCTAATAAAATTTTGAACGATATTTTTGATATTTACCAAAAATCCGATGTTATCAATTCATTTGTTGTATCAAGATTAAACTTAATAAGTTTGTTAAATAAGTTTTTCACGGATAGGGAAAGTATTGAGGTAGATGAATTATTCAAAATTGCAAGTTTTGCGGATAATATAAATGATAAATTCACGAAAAACATTTCTAAATTGATTTTAGGTAAAATAATTTTACATACACAATCCGCACAAAATGCGATAGAAATATATAAGAAACAGTTAGAATATTTTGCAGAAGAAAAGAATGCGGTGGGTGTTCTATTAGGTTGGTATTTAACAGCAGAGGCAACAATTCTTGTTGATAAGCAGCAGGCTTTGGAAATTGCAACTAAGGCATTAAGTATTGCTCAAAAACCTGAAATCTGTAACCATTATTTTGCACTCCTTTTTGATAAATTAATTTGCAGAATTTATATTTCTCTAAAAGATTATGAATCCGCAAGAATATATGCAGATAGAGCGTTAACTATTGCTAAAGGATATGATATTAAATATCAATTAGCAAAATTATATTTAATATCAGGGGATTGTCAAAAAGAAATGGCAGATGCATCTTCTGATAAGGTTTCTTGTATAAGAAATGCAAGCCAATTATATCAATTGGCAGAAAACATAAATAATGAATTAGATATAAATTCACTATCAAAACTGATTTTACAAAAGAAAAATGAATTAGATATTCTTTGTAAAGTACACGGTGTTGCTATATAATATAAACAATTATTTTAAATAAAGGGATAGTAAAAATGAAAAAGGGATATTTAGGTTTAGCGGTATTAATAGGATTATCAATATCAATCAGCGGTGTATGTGCAAAAATGACAAAAGAAGCACATCAATATTATCAACAGGCAAGTGTTTCAGAATATAAACAAAATATGTCTGAAGCAATTAATTTAATAAAAAAAGCAATAGAAGTAAATAATGAAGAAGATGTAATGCTTTATACGAAATTAGGAGGTTTGTATTCTAATACTGAACAGTATAATGAAGCAATTGCCGCATATAAAAAAGCCGCAGAATTAAGACCAAATGATGCTTTTATATATGTTAGTTTAGGAAGTATTTATCAAACAGTCGGAGATAATAAAAATGCACTTGATGCTTATAACAAGGCATTAGAACTGTGCCCTGAGTATAAATACAATTATATCAATATAGCAAATGTTGAACTTGCTGAAAAGAAATATTCTTCTGCTGAAGATTACTATACAAAATTTCTTGCACTGTATCCCGATAATGATGAAGCAAAAGCAAATCTTGCGGAATCTTATTTTATGAATAATAAATCAGAAAAAGCGTGTGAAATTTTTAAAGAAATGTATAACAAAAATCCTGACGGATTTAAAGAATACGCAAAATACGGAACAGCGTTATATAAGATGAAAGATTATAATTCGGCTATTCCTATATTAAAAAAAGCGGTTGAACAAGATTCAAACAGTGTAAAATCTCTTGCGCAACTGGCTTTATGTTATCAAAGCATTGATGATTTTAATAATGCAGAGAATATATATACAAAATTATTTGAACTTGCACCAAATATGAATGAGTTTCGTTTAGATTATGCAAATATGCTTTCAGCACAATCTAAGGATGCAGAAGCGATTAAGCAATATGATGAATATATAAAGGTATTTCCTAATGATATTGACGGGTATATTAATCTAGGTGCATTGTATAAGAGAACAGATAATATGGACTTGGCAATAAAGAATTTTGAGAAAGCATTCTCTATGAATTCATCTGATATTGATACAATAAAGGACTTGGCATTTTGTTATCACCAAAAGGGTGATTATCCAAAAGCGGTGGAATATTATGATAAGGCACTTGCAAAAGATGCTGATAATTATAGTTTGAATTATAACCGTGCTATTGCACTACACGCACAGGATAAGTTTCAGGATGCAATTTCTGCTTATGAAAAAGTGTTATCTTTAAAAAATGATGATGAAGTTATCAGAACGAATTTAGATGCGGCTCTTGTAGAATACGGATATAAATTGAATGATGAAGGAAAATATTCTCAAGCAAGAGAAAATTTTGAGAAAGCGATTTTATTAAATCCAAAAGAACCGTCTGCTTTTTTAGGGATTGCTTTGGGATATCAAAAAGAGGGGAATAAGGCATCGGCTCTCTCTTATTTTCAAAAAGCAGTAGAATTAGCACCTGATAATGAAGAATATCTTTCTGCTTTTGATGAATTTAAAGCAACACTTTCTCCGGAAGATTTGAAAGCCATCTCGACTTCGCAAACAGGGGATAAGGATGCAGAATACGCTTCATTGATTGTATCAGGTGATAAATTCTATAAAGCAAAAGATTATAAATCAGCACTTGCACCTTATGAAAAAGCGAGTACTCTTAAACCTGAAAACAAAGAAGTTCTTCTGAAGATAGGGAATATCTATAAAGGAGAAAATAACTGGACAAAAGCCAATGAAGCATATCAAAAGGCGATTAAAATAGATGATAAATATACCGATGCTTGGTTCAATTTAGGTTTGGTATATGCGAATACAAATAAACTAAATGATGCGATTGATTGCTTTAATAAAGTAATCTCTATAGATTCAAATTATACTTATGCGTATTATGCATTGGGATTGGCTTATGAGTATGAACATAATAATGCAAAAGCAGTTGATAATTATAAAAAGTATGTCACACTTGAGAAAGATCCGAGTCTGATAAATACAATTAATTCTAAGATAAAACAGTTACAAAAATAGAGATATGTTTAAAAATATAAAAATATTAATAATATTATTATGTGTATGTGTATGTTGTTCTGCATGTAATAAAGAAGAAGCAGGAATTCTATTCAATTCACAACCTATTACAAAAGATACCGCCCTGAATTCCGGTCGAACATTTGAGGCAGGAAAGAAGGTTTATTTTCTTTTTTATACTCCGAAGGAGTTAAAAACAGAATTCATAAGAGTTCATATTTTTACTGCGGGGGATAATATTCCAAAAGGCGGGTATAATATAATTTGGACAAAAGATTTTAGGATTATGAAAAATAATCATTATTATTATCATGATTGCTTTGTTATTCATAAAGCAGGCAGGTATGTTATGCAGGTTTTTGACATTCACGATTTATCTCAACCTCTGGCATGGAATTATTTTTATTTATATTGATAAAAAATAAAAAAGCGGAATAAATTCATTCCGCTTTTTTATGTTGATTATTATTTATTACGCACAAGCGCAAACGTCTTTCGCAAATTGTTTGTAAAAATCATTTTCTTGTTCAAATTTATAACCGAAATTGAATAAATCAGATTCTTTCAATTGAGGAGTCATAATTTGAAGTCCAATCGGCATACCGTCGGAATCAAAACCTGCAGGTACGCTCATTGCAGGTATCCCAACAAGATTAGCAGAAATTGTAGCGATATCTGTAAGATACATTGCTAAAGGATCTGCTGTTCTAGCCCCTAATTCAAATGCAGTATTAGGACAAGTTGGAGATATTAATGCATCAACATTTTTAAATGCTTCATTAAATTCATCAGCAACAAGTCTTCTCATTTGTTGTGCTTTTTTGTAGTATGCATCATAATATCCTGAACTTAAAGCATAAGTACCTAACATGATTCTGCGTTTTACTTCATCGCCAAAGCCTTCTGCTCTTGATTTGCAGTATAAATCAATCAGATTTTCAGGATTAGAGGTTCTGTGACCGTATCTGACTCCGTCAAATCTCGCTAAGTTAGAACTGCATTCAGCAGTCGCAAGAATATAGTATATTCCAATAGAATATTTTAGTTTCGGCAAAGATACCTCAACAACTTCCGCACCCAATGATTTGTATACATTAACAGCGTGTTCTACCGCTTTGCGTACATCCTCTGATACCGCATCAGTCATTAAATCAGATATCACACCGATTTTCTTTCCTTTGATATCATCATTTAGATGTTGAGCGTAATGTTCAACAGGAATATCTAAAGAAGTAGAATCATGCGTATCGTGTCCTGAGATAACTTCTAAAAGATTCGCTGCATCTTCAACAGTTCTTGCAAACGGACCTATTTGATCAAGCGAAGATGCAAATGCGATTAAACCGTATCTAGAAACTCTGCCGTATGTAGGTTTCATTCCGACAACCCCGCAAAAACTTGCCGGCAATCTTATACTTCCGCCGGTATCAGAACCTAATGCAAGAGTTGCTTCGCAAGCGGCAACAGATGCTGCTGAACCGCCTGAAGAACCACCCGGAACTTTGTTTAAATCCCAAGGATTGTGTACTTTTTTGAATGCTGAATTTTCATTTGATGAACCCATAGCAAATTCATCCAAGTTTGCTTTTCCAATAATAGGAATCCCGTTATCTAATAATTTTTGAGTTACTGTTGCATTGTAAGGGGAAACAAAGTTTTCTAAAATCTTACTTGATGCAGTTGTTTTTGAACCAATCAAATTCATGTTATCTTTCAATGCCAGCGGAACTCCTGCTAATAATGGTAATTTTTCGCCTGCCGCTACCATTTCATCAACTTTTTTTGCCGTATTCAAGGCAATTTCTTCAGTTATTGAATTAAATGCACCAATTTTTTCATCTACATCATTAATTCTTTTTAAAGATGCTTTTGTTAATTCTGTTGCGGAAATTTGTTTTTCTGCAATCATTTTATGTTGTTCAGTTGCACTCTTTTTTAAAATTTCATCCATTTTAATACCTCATTATTCCTATAATGAGATTATATCAAAAACATAACTGCATGCAAAAAAACAGGATAGTAATTTTCTTTAACAATATTTTACGAATGTTTTGTTAAGAAATGTAACAAGGTCAGATTGAAAAAAGGCAATTTTCAAAAAAAGAAAAACTTTATATAAATGTAAGCGGGATTTA
>CACXGY010000107.1 GCA_902767275.1 uncultured bacterium
AGAAGGAAAGGAAGTAGAATTCGATAACGAACCTAACCTGCTTGAAGTTATCAGAAAAGCAGGCATGAACGTTCCTACATTCTGCTACCGACCTGACTTAACATCATTCGGTGCTTGCAGAATGTGTGTTGTGGAAGTTGAGTATCCTAACGGAAGAAAAATGATTAACTCATCTTGTACAATGCCGCCTGAAGCAGGTATCAAAGTAAAATTAAACACAGAAAAAACCAGAAGAATAAGAAAAACAGTTCTTCAATTGTTGTTAGCAAACCACGACAGAAAATGTTTGACTTGTTCTCGTTCAGGTGATTGTGAATTGCAACAGTATGCTGAAGAATACGGAATTACTGATATTCCTTATGCAGAAAAAGATGATTTCTTGCCTGTTGACAGTTCATCTCCTGCAATCGTTCGTGACTCTAACAAATGTATCCTTTGCGGTGCGTGTGTCAGAGCATGTAATGAATATCAACATTCTGTATTAGGTTTCGCTAACAGAGGTTCTAAAACTCTTGTTCAACCTATGAACGGTAAACCATTGGCAGAGTCTGAATGTATAAACTGCGGTCAGTGTGCGGCAGTTTGTCCTACAGGTGCTTTGACTATCAACTCTCAAATCGAAAAGGTTTGGAAGGAAATTACAAACCCTGAAAAGAAAGTAGTTGTTCAATTTGCACCATCAGTTCGTGTTGCAATAGGTGAAATGTTCGGGTTAGAACCGGGAGTAAATTCTACTGAAAAAATCAATGCGGCTTTAAGAGCAATTGGTTTTGATTTAGTTTTTGATACAAACTTCTCTGCCGACTTAACTATTATGGAAGAAGCCGCAGAATTTGTTGAGCGCGTAAAATCAGGTAAAAATTTACCCCTATTTACATCTTGTTGTCCCGGATGGGTTAAATATTTAGAACTTGAACATCCTGATATGACGGAGCATTTATCTACTTGTAAATCACCACAAGGTATGTTAGGTGCGGTTATAAGAGAATATGTCCCTCAATATTATGAAGATATTACTTCTGAAAATCTTGTAAGCGTTTCTATTATGCCTTGTACCGCTAAAAAGTACGAAGCAAACAGAGAACAATTCAAGATGGCTGACGGCAGACAAGAAATTGATTACGTTTTGACAACACAAGAGTTGGGCAGAATGATTAAGTCAGCAGGTATTGATTTTAAAAATATTAAGGGAGAACCTGCCGATTCGCCATTCGGTAAATACACGGGTGCAGGTACAATCTTCGGGGTATCAGGCGGAGTTGCTGAGGCTGCCGCAAGAACTGCATATAATATAGTAACAGGCGAAGAACTCAAAGACGTTGTTATCAATGAAATGCGTGGTACTCACAGAGTTAAAACAGTAGAACTTGACCTAAAAGGAACAAAAGTCAAAGTTAAAATTGTCAACACCTTAAAAGAAGCAGAAAAATGCCTGAGAGAAATCAAAGAAGGCAAGGCTGATTATCAAATGTTAGAGGTAATGGCTTGCCCTGGCGGTTGTATCAACGGCGGCGGTCAACCTTTGAGCCATAATGATTCTAATATCAAAGAAAAACGTGCTCAAGGTTTATATACCGATGATGCTACAGGTCAATGGAGAAAATCTCACGAAAACCCTGATATCAAGGATATATATGCAAAGCACCTTGAAAAACCTAATTCTCACAAGGCTCATGAGTTGTTGCACACAACTTATTGTGACAAGAGAAAAAATTGTTATATCTCTGCCGGAGAATAAGGTTATAAGAACTCTAAACAATTAAAGAAGATGCGTTCGGAGATTATCCGAACGCACCTTTTTATATAAATGCTCTTTTAGGAACATTCTTTTTATCAGCAACCGAACTTATTACTCTTTTTAAATCAACACAATAAAGGTTTTCATAATCTTTTTGTAAATACACTTTCATTTCTGCAACTTAACCTGATTAGCCTGTGCATTTTTCTTTTTCTAAAACAGATATATCAGGCATTTTTTATTTTCCTTTTTATTTTAATTTTGATACCTAAAATATTTATTTTAAAATATGATAACTCTTTAATTTGTTTTTTCAAATTTTTATTTTCTTGTTTTAAAACCTTTAATCGTTCGATATAATTACCTTTAATCGGATGATATAATCTGCCGTTTTGTTTTTCAAAAACTCTGTCATTATTCAAATCTATTTCCGGTTTATAGTATAAATATTCTTCAAAATATCTGTGTGAGAAACTGTTATTTATTAATTCAGTCGGCACAAACATTTCACAATGTATCCACCGGTTATCTGTTTTATCATTTAATTGAGAAAAGATTTTGCCGTGTTCTAACTTACGAATATAATAAAATCTATAATCTCCGTTTGACCACATTATACTTTTAAATGATTGATCTTTTTTGCACGTATAATTTGGTAAATTCATATATTTATGAATGTTTTCATCAAACAGAAAACACTTATATTTTTCTCCGTAAAATTCTAATTCTTGGATAGGACTATCCGACTCAGAGGTAAAAGAGTTACTTGAATTTAAACTCAGATATAATGGCTTTATTTATTATATATTACTGAATTATTTGACATATTCAACCAATCTTGTATTTATATTTTAATAATAACACAATCAGATATCCTAAATACCTTTTCCTCATTAACTTTTATAAAAAAAAATGATTTAATTAAGGTGTATATTTTATCTATCAAGATTATAACAATACTCACTCAAATTATCTTCAATATATTTTATGGCTGTTTGATTTTCAAAATCTTTATACAGACCAATATTTTTTATTGAAACCTGAGGATTGAAATATTCTTTTTTATGAATATGGTTATCTTCCGCTAAACCTAAAAACTCATTTATTTGTTTAGAAACAATGTCATATTTTAAAACAACATCTTCAAACCTTAGCATTAATTTGTTTGGATTATTATCTTCTAGATAAGATTTAACTCCTCGTGATAAATACCATTTTACAAAGACCTCATAATCTTTTGGTATCCAATTTTCACTAAGTTTTATCCCCGTTACATAAACATCTCTTGGGTCACGATAAACACACACTACTTTTGCATTTTTCAAATATTTTAATTTGTGTTCTATATCAGCAGTTGATGTTGATATAACTTGATCCAATACAAGATATTCTTTTGACTCAATTGTTTTCAAGAAAGAATCAATATATTCTCTTGCAATATTTTGAAATTCTTCAATTGTTAACGGTTTTAAAAAAAATATAGAATCTTTCCAACTACTGTTAAATTTATTTATATCTTGCGTTTCGTTTAAGTTATTTTTATTAAATCTATAATAGATGATGTCTTCTATAAATTTGTTTGACAACCGCCAATATTCATCAGTATATATACCGCCTTTCATACAACATTTTTCTACAACTTTAAAGAATGACTTGATAGCATGTGTACCGGATCCAAAATTATGAAACGATAAATATTTTTCTAAATCAAAAATACCGCCGTTACATCTTAAAATTTTGATTTCATCTAAATTCTCATTGTTCTTTATTCCGGAAGAATGTTTGTCGTGATACCCTAAAACTGTTATATTATTAAATTCTGTTAAATAATCCAGAACGGCACCGCTTCCGCTATGACCAAAACCATTGATACAAATTAATTTCTTATATGTTTTTGTGGCGGGAACATATCGACTAAATTCAAATGTGTTGTATTTATTTCTTTTAATTTTAATCTTTATTCCTAATATAGTGATTATTTTATGTTTTTTATCTTTAACATTAACGACTGATAATATATTTTTTAATAATTTTCTAACCATTTTTTAAACCTCTTTAATACTCATTACTCATGCTTGCTAGATTTTCTTATTAATAATTTACGCAACACAAAGGGATGCCATTGGGTACCCAATGGCATCCCTTTGTTGTTTATCATTTAGAAAGATTACTCTCTCTCTTACTGCCACAAGGCTTTCAGG
The DNA here is from genome assembly GCA_902767275.1 of uncultured bacterium. Taxonomy (GTDB): domain Bacteria; phylum Cyanobacteriota; class Vampirovibrionia; order Gastranaerophilales; family Gastranaerophilaceae; genus UBA2883. The sequence continues at coordinate 3,940 of CACXGY010000107.1, forward strand.
GTATAAATTGTTCATATATTGTTTTTAAAGTTTGCATTTCTTTTTCAATATCTATATTTCCAGTTCGTAAACTTACATCTTTATGTTGTTTTATGATATTAGGAAAGTTCATATATTCGCCGTAAGTAATTTTTAGAAAATTATCAAGATTCGCAGGGGCAGAAAAAAGCGTTCCTTCGTATTCAATTTTTTGCAGCGGAAATATATCAGAATAATTAAAAATCTTAGGTAATTTACCACTTTTATAGTTAAAATCTATACTTCTAAATAAGATACCGTTTTCTACCGGCAAATTATCATTAAGAATTATATTCCTAACAATTTCATCCAATTCTGCTCTTGGGAATTCAGTTTTTCCCTTATAAAAATCTGATATTATATCTTTATAAAATATCTCATGGGCATAATTAATTTTTTCATCAAGTTCAACTTTTTCTTTTTCTGATAGTGTTTCTTTATAATATTTGTCATAAGGGAATATATCAATTTGTACACCAGAATTTTTATATATTACCCTCAATACGGAACAATCCTTGTATCTAGGATGTCCTTCATTGATTTCAATATCAAAATTTTGTAATTCACTTTTTAAAATAGGTATTACTTTATTATAATCCTCACGCATCATCCCTATATCTATGTCATCATCCCAAGGAACAAAGCCTTTATGTCTGACCGCACCTAAACACGTTCCAAAATCAAGCCAATAGTTAATATTATATTTATCAAATATGCTCACAATGATTTTTAACAATTCTGCATTGGCGATTTGATTAAGTCTGAAATTCCCGCTTGCTTTAGGGAAGTTTTTGATATCTACACAATTATCAATAATATATTTTTGCGTTTCAATCTTTTTTGTCAAAACATTTAATTGCTTTTGCAGATTATCAATTAGATATCCTGAACATTTGAATTTTAATTTTAATCCAAATATTTCAATAACTTTATGACAATCTATTCTCTTTATGGAAAATATTTTATTTAAAATTTTCATGTTTGTATTTTTTTCTCTAATTTTTATTCTGATACCTACTATAGAATATATTTTATGCTCATCTGTTTCTTGAACATTAAAAACAAACTTTTTAAATCTTTGATAAAGATTTAAATTCATATCAGGATTATAAGTATCCCATTTAATAACTTTTTTTATTGAAAACAATTTGTATTTATTTTTTATTCCTAAAGGAATATTCTTTTCAATATCAACATCGGTTAAAACATTTTTTATCAAGTCTAGCCACATTTGATAAACAATTGCTTTAGAATATTTTTTCGATTCTTTTACCGATTCCGCACTCATAATTTTTCTGAGTTGAGGATTTTCTATGAGTTTAATAATATATTTTGCAAAATCTTTATAATTTCTTTTTGATAAAAATCCGTTTTTTCCGGGTATAATCAATTCATTAACACCACTACAACCTTCTAACCCAACAGAAGGGAGTCCGACACTTTGAGATTCAATCAAACCCATAGGAAAACCTTCAATACAAGACGGGAAAACACAAAAATCATAATCCATAAATGTTTTTAAAGCGTTGTTAGAAATCCCTTTTATTTTCACATTATTTTGTAAATTTAATTTATTAATTAAATCTTGTAAATCATCTCTATACTGAATTGGTTGAGATTGACCATAAATATCCAACACCCAATCAGAATGATTTTCAATTACATATTTAAAAGATTTGATTAAAAAATCTATACCTTTGCACGGTGCAATTCTTGATAAAAATACAATCTTTTTCTTTTCAACATCAGAAATTGTTTCACACCCAAGCGAAGCAGAATTAGGTATATATATCACTTTCTGTTGTCTGATATATTTTGGTAATAAATTTATATAACTCGGGATTAGAATTTGTGCGATTGTATTTTTGTATAAAGGTTTCAACTTCTTGTCTAAGTTTTTTACACGTGCAAAATAATAATCAGGTCTGCCATGAAACATAAGGATTCTAGGGATTTTATCAAATTTTGAATCTAAATTGGCTTTTACATACAATGACGGCATAAAGAAAATGAATAAATCCGGTTTTTCTTTTTCGGTATAAAAATTCAGAGCCTGACTAAAAGTTTGATGTTCGTCACTTAAATATTTTAAATTCACAAATTTTACATTATCATCAAGTCCGTGAGGTCTGTCACTGGTATTCGCACTATATATTCCGTGAACTTCATAACCCTGCTGCATCAAAAGATTACAATAATCGACAAAAACGGTTATTGTTCCGCCGACCGTATTAACTACAGCACTTTGCATAATTATAAAAATTTTATCTTTTTTCATTTTTCTTTTTTCTTTCTTTTTACTTTTATTTTTATCCCTAAAATAGTAATGATTTTGTGTTTTCTATCTTTTGAATTACCAACTGAAAATATGTTTTTAAAAAATGATTTTATCCATCTTTTTCGTACATAAGGTAAATATAAAAAGTATTTTATTAACATAAAATATTTAGAAATATATCGCTTATTCCTAAAACTTTTTAAATAAAATTTTAAACGAGCATATGAATAATCTTCCAACATATTCAGATTATAACAATGTGCATATATAAAATTATCCATTATTCCCTTAAATGTATCAATAATAATTTTTTCAGTCCAATTGTTAACTTTGTATTTTACTCTGTATGCATATACAATTTTATGTACCACATAAAGTAAATCTGCTTCTATCATGGCTTTTACCATAAATGGAGGATCCTCAAATCTTCTATAATTTGGGAAATAGATATTATTTTTTATTAAAAATTCACGGTTATAAATAAATCTGACAAATCCACAGTCATATTGATAATCTATATACCTGATAAATCCTTCTTTTTCAAATAAAAATCCTCTACGTGTTATTGGAAATTTTTGTTTCAAAACGGGGTCATCATTAGTAAACTTTGCAAATTCTCCGCCACAGATTAAAACACCATTTTCTACCGCTTTTTTGTACAATATTTCTAAAATATCATTTGCTGGGTAATAATCATCTGAATCAAGAAAACAAACAAATTCACCATTTGATTCTTTTATAGATAGATTTCTTGCTGCTGCAACTCCTTTATTGTTTTGATTTATAATCTTTATCCGACTATCATTTTGTGCGTATTCAGTTAAAATTGATAATGAATTATCTGTTGAGCCGTCGTTTATACAAATTATTTCAATATCTCCTAATGTTTGATCAACTACACTGTCCAAACACTCTCTCAAATATTTCTCTACATTATATACAGGTATTATTACACTAACTTTTGGCATTTTTTAAATTCCGATATTCTTCTCTCAGTTTCAAAAGATAATCCATTGCTTCTTCAATTTCACAACGGCAATTTTTCTCCGGATTTATATAACTGGAGTACTCAATATATGCAAGATAGAATATTTCTTCAAGACTTCTTTTATTTGTTCTTCTTTCACATTTCAACAAATCATGAGTTATACCCCAGCCGGCATAGAAAGGCATACCGAAAGTGTGGACTTCTTTTCCGCACATCAGTGCTTCAAAACCAAATTGAGTCGTGCAGACATACACTTTATCCGCATATTTTATCAAGGATATCGGATTTATTGGTTCTGTTTGGGTATAGATATTATCATGAGGTTTTAATCCTGTATAATATCCTCCTCGTTTACCTGTCATTGTATCGGGATGAGTTTTAACTATAATATCAGCATCAGGGTTTTCATCAATTGCTGATTGAAGCATTTTTTCAAAAGTATAATCACTACCCCAGCCTTTTGCAATACTCATATCACCATAACTCTGATCTATAACAAGAACTTTTTTTACTCCTTCTCTGCCGATTTTAGGTTCATATATCGGCTGATGATTGTATTTTGTTAAGTGGGTTGAAACAATTTTATCGATACATCTTCTTGCTCGTTCTTTTTGTTCTTCTGTAATAACAATATTAGGGTCGTTTATCATCCGTTCTAAATTACTTTGAAATCGAGCATCGAAATATGGAACAACGCTATCTATTGTATACGAAACTGCAGTTCTATATTTTTTATCAATATTTCTATTTATCCAAGTATCAGCACTATAGAAAAATCCTATTACCATTGTATATATAGGTTTGTTAAAATAAAATGCTTTTTTTGCAATCTGCATATTTCTTGATTTTGGTTGTGTTCCATTTATAAAATAATAATCAGCAATATTTAAATTATTTTCATTGTAATCAAGAAATTTTAAGTTCGGATAAAACATGTTCATATATGGCAATGTTTCTGAAAGAAATGGAGATATAACCGTTCCGCTAAAATCTGATTTCTGCCGGTAACCTTCTTTTGCATTTAAATTAAGATTTAATTCAAAAAAATCTTGTTGAATATTATTATTGATTATTTTGAATTTTTCTTTATCTCTTAATTTATCTATCAACTTTTGTATAAATCTTATCTTCATTATTTATTTCTCTCCTTTATTTCTTTATTTTTCTATCATAAATGACAAACACTTACCATTTATTGCACCGGAACGAATTAAATAAAATATCTATAAATAAATTTTTCCGTCATTTATAAATTCCCGTTCTAAACATTTAAAACCCTTTCCTCAAACAACCTCCGTAACTCGTCTTTTGACAAATTTCTCGGATTATTTGTTAATCGGGAAATATTAACATTGTCTACAACAGATTCAACATCTGTTATTTTTAATTTCTCTAATGAATAACTCAAACCAATTTCATCAAATATTTTATGAAAATATTCTACAGGTTTATCAGATATCATTTCCGACAACTCATTCATCCTATCTTTTACATAATCCACCCCTCTTTTATCATTCAAAGAGTTTCCGTCTATAGATTTATTAATTTCGAACAACCTCCCGATTGTCAAACCGACAGCATGCCCGTGAGGAATTCCGTAATCAGACGTTATTTTATAAGATATTGCATGTGATGCCGTTGTACGAGAAATATTTATTGCCTGACCTGCTAAATGTGAAGCCTTTGACATCTTTTCTGCAACATCAATATCTTCACTATTTACATAGTCAATAATATTATCTCGACACAATTCTATCGCCTGTTTTGCGTATTTTCTGCTCAAATCAGTCGATTTAGAAGCCCAATAACTCTCTATAGCCTGACAATATGCATCCATTGCAGTACACGCTTTTAAATATTTAGGGTTCTTTTCACAAAATTGACTGTCAACAATCGCATAGTCAGGTAAAATATCCGAATTGTCAAGAGATGTTTTTACCCCATCCACATACAAAACGGCAAACTGTGTAGATTCTGCTCCGGTTCCGCATGTTGTAGGGATTGCTATTAACTTGGTCTTTATGTCTGCATAATGACGATATGCCTTTGCGAAATCCATAACACTTCCGCCGCCAATTGCGATAATTAAGTCATATTTACCCCCTAATTTACCCCTTAATTTACCCCTTGCGATATCTAATTCTTCTTTCTTAGGGTTAGTAGAAAAATCGTTATAAAAAGTCGGTTTTATCCCTTTCAATTGTTCTTGAATTATTGGTTTTATCATTTCAAATGATTTCTTCCCGCTAAAAACAAGTACTTTTTTTGCACCTTCTTCTTTTAATATCTTTGACAGATTTTCAATAGCCCCACGGTAGCAAAAATCAACCTGTTTTAAATTAGCCATAAACAACTCTTTATTTTCCCACGGTTTTTCTTTTGGTCTGCCCAAATCCGCTCTTGCTCCGCATTTAACTTTAATCTCCAACAAAGAAGTACATTTATCACTTATAAACTTTGGCAAAATTTTTAATAATTCTTTTTTATTTTTTACAGAATAAACCTTTTTATATCCTGAATTGAGTGCAATTTTTGTAACATTTACCCCTGCACAGCCGATAGTTGTCGGCTGTGAACCCACAGAATCATGAGCCTCATTATTAAACACTATATGCTTAAAATTGTTTAACCCTTTCGATGCGTTCACAACCAACGCACCTGTGTGCATTAACAATGCCCCATCTCCGTCAAAACAGTATATATTTCTATCAGGTTTATTTAAGGCTATTCCTAAAGCAATAGAAGATGAATGCCCCATAGAACCGACTGTCAAGAAATCACATTTATGACCTTGTCCCATTCTTTCTCTGGTTTCATAAACTTCTCTCGATATATGTCCTGTCGTTGATACAACAACATCAGAACTTGATAATGATTTCAATACAGTTTCAATCGCATCTTCCCTTCTGAATTCATAAGGAGTATCCGTTTTGTTTACTAATTTATATTCCTCAAACAAACCCTTTCTTATAATAAAAGCATATGGGCATTTTGTATCTGACATATATCTGAAGGCATCTTCTATAATCGGTTTTGCCTCATAAAAATCATCAGGCAATACTGCGTATTTTATCCCCATACATTCCAATAATTTATCCGTAACTTTTCCCTGTTTAACGTGCTGAGGTTCATCTTTTTTGCCGGGTTCGCCACGCCAACCGATTAACATCAAAAGAGGAATATTATAAACTTCTTCATCTGTTAAAGATAACAGAGGATTTACACAATTTCCTATTCCGGAATTCTGCATATATACAACTGCGGGTTTTCCTGTAGCAAGGTAATGACCTGATGCAAGTGCAATAGCGTTTCCTTCATTTGCGGTTATTGTGTGATTATCTGCATTATCTGTCACATAAGCACAAAAACTCTTAAGCAAACTGTCCGGTACACCGCAAAAACAATCTACTCCGTTATCTTTTAATATGTTATAAAAATCTTGTACTTTCATAATACTCCTTTTTTACGGTTGTCGACATAAAGCCTATCTACTTATTACCTTAATGCCTTTAATAAAGTCCTACTTTGCTCCCGGTATCAAGGTTATGACATCTTTTATCTTCATACAATACTCATCTGATGCTTCTTTACATCTGTGATTTCGAAGTATCGTTTCCGCAGTTGTAACCATAGCCGGATATGCGGCACGAAGCAAATGATTTGCATATATTACTACATTTATTCCGTTTTCGGATAATTCTTCTTCTGTAACCTGATTATAGGAAGAAGGAACAACAACCAACGGTTTTCTGTTTGGAAGTTCATTATATCGTCTTGCAAATTCTTTGATTTCATCAAATTCTTTTTGTCTTGAATGAATCATTATACCGTCTGCCCCTGCTTCCAGATAGGTTTTAGCACGTTCAATTGCATCCTCCATTCCTTGTTCAAGAATCAAAGATTCTATTCTTGCAAAAATCATAAAATATGGTGTAACCTGTGCTTGTTTTCCGGCTCTTATTTTTTCTGCAAAAGCATCTTTATCATCTTGAGTTTGTTCAACTTCTGTTCCGAATAATGAATTTTTCTTCAATCCGGTTTTATCTTCAATAATAATTGCAGACACACCCTCACGTTCTAATGCTCGAACAGTGAATACAAAATGTTCAGACGGTCCGCCATTATCTCCGTCATAAATTATCGGCTTTGTTGTAACATCTAGTATATCCTGCATACCTTGCAATCTTGTTGTTGTATCAAGATATCCAATATCAGGTTTACCTTTTGCGGCAGATTGAGTTAGTGAAGAAATCCATATTCCGTCAAACTCATCCATTTTACCGTTATTATCCACATATGTATTTTCAACAATCAATCCTGATAAACCGTTATGTGCTTCACATATTCTGACTATATCTTTATTCTCAATTAATCTTTTTAACCTTCTGCATCTAATCTCAGGAGTTGTACCAATCTCTTTCAAAACTTTATTTAGTTGAGTAGAAGAAATTCCTTGAGTATAAGGTATATCAATAACTTCTCCGCCCCATTCTTTCATAACATCTATAATATGTTGTCTTGTTGTTGCTTGAACCCCTGTTTTCCAATCATCACCGTGTAGCACGAAATCAGGTTTTACCTTTAATAAATTAGGCACATAATCCAATGTTTCTTGAGGTATTACTTCTGTTACCCCTTTTACATTTTCAACAACAACTTTCCTTTGTTCCCAACTCATATACGGAAGACGCTTATAACTTGCGATTGCTTTATCTGTCAACAATCCGACTATCAAATCTCCGCCGCCTTTTTCATCTAAAATTTTTCTTGCATGTTCTATAATGTTTAAATGTCCCGGATGCAACAAATCTGCACTCATACCAATATATACTTTCGTCATTATTCCCCCTTATTTCATTGTCTTTGTTTTTGAATGTCTTGCAATATCTATATCTAACGGCATTTTTTTATAATAGTTATATATAGACTTTAAATATCTTTCTGAATCATTTGGTGCATAAAACTCTCCATCTTCAAACTTTAACTTTACTAAAGGAAAAACATCAGTCTTTCTTCGTAAATCTTTTATTGTATATAAAGTAAAGTCATAATTATCAATACCGGGAGCAATTGTTTCACTTTCATCCGCCAATAACTTCGAATCTATTCTTTCTCTGTCATAAAAATCAAAATATTTCTTATATTGTCCCTTGTTATAACGCTCTTTCATTCTTATCGGCATTATTCTTTCTTTTACCGATTCTGAATACTCTCTGATAATTTCCGTATTTATATCGTCACTATAATAATCTAATGCAAATACATCAAACCACGTTCTCTCCGTAAACGTACCTTGATAACACTTTAAAGAATACGGAAAACGTACCCAGAATTTTTGATTCTTATATTTTTCAAAACACTCTTTTAATTTTTCATCTTTCGTTCTCCAACACCAATCACTACTATCAACATATATACAATTAGTTTTTATGTATTCCAGTAACTTTTCATAATCTTTTCTCATTACTGAAAAATCCATATCATCATCCCAAGGTATAAAACCACCGTGTCTGACAGCCCCAAGTAATGTACCGTCATCCATAAATAATTTTATCCCTGTCTTATCCTCTATTTCAGATAATACTTCTTTTGCGTGAGATAGATTTCTTAATTGAGTTTCTCTTAAAACTCCTTCTGCTTTAGATAACTCAACAGGATTAACCTCATCAACATATAATTTTATCTTTTCTAAATCTTTTTCATAAGCATTAACAAAAACAATATACTTTTTTAATTTGTTTTGCAAATCTGCCTTCAAATCACTAATATCACTTTTCAAATACGGCTCGATATATTCCACAAAATTAATCAACTCATTGTAATCCTTCCCTCGCACGTATCGGAAAGTTATACCTAAAATTGTTTTTGTCACTATTCGATTTTGCTTATATCTGCTAAATAAAAATCTCAGTATTTTCTTTAAATGAACTCCCATTATCCTCTCCTTACATCAATAACTTGACCTGTTAAATCAGACAGCAATGTTTTTAAAGATACTTCCGCAGCCTTTTGCGGCGACAACAAAGTGTCTTCCGGTTCTTTTCCAAACGCTTTAAATCTCATTGGCGTTGCACATCTTTCCGGATTTATTACGTTTATCCGAATTTTATCAGGTAACAGTTCTTCTGCTAATGCCTGAACAAGATTCACAATCCCAGCCTTTGTTGAAGAATATGTAGAATACAATGCACGACCTCTTGTATAAGAACTCGAAGCAAACTGTAATATTCCACCCTGTGTTTTCTTTAAATAAGGTATTGAAGCCTTTGATACATTTATTGCCCCAATATAATTTATTTCAATATCTTTTTTAACATCTTCAATATCTCTATCAAGAAGTTTCCCCATTCTGAGTATTCCTGCAGAGTTTACAACATAATCTATCCTGCCCTCTTTTTTATTTACTTCTGCGAGATAAGTTCTTACACTCTCATAATCAGTTATGTCGCATCCGGTTCTGGTAGATGCTGAATATGTCTTTGCTCCGTGTTCATTTGCAATATTTATAATACTCTCACCTATTCCACTTGTCCCGCCAAACACCACAATGACTTTGTTTTTTAAATCCGCTAAATTTTGTTCCGAAGGACTTTCCGCACTCCTTATCTGAAATAATCTATCCGCCATATATATATCTTCAGGATAGGTTATCTTGATATTCTCTCCCTCTCCTTCAACTACATATACTTCTCCCAAGCCGTACTTAACAATCAATCCGCAGTCATCAGTAAAATTGTTGTCATTTTTTGATAACTCATGAGCCTTTCTTATTGTTGATAATTTAAAACATTGAGGAGTTTGACCACGTTTTAAATATTTCCTATCCGGAATTTTATCTATTATATTATCCTTCACTTTTATTATTGTATCCGCAGAAGGAATAGCAACATCAACCGCATTATATGTTTCTAACGCTTTTATACAATCCTTTATGATTCTTTGGGATAAAAACGGTCTTGCACAATCGTGTATAATCACATTTGCTTCTTCGTCTTCAATTGAACCTATCCCGATTGAAGAACTTTCTTTTCTTGTTTCTCCCCCATTTAGAAGTTTTACCACTTTTTTAAAATTATTCTTTATAATCAGTTCTTCCGCAAAATGCCTGTATTCAGGGGTAATAACTACAATGATTTCATCTATTGACTTTGCCCCTTCGAAAATTGCAACAGTATGCTCAAAGACTGTCTTACCGGCAATCTTAACAAATTGCTTCGGTATATCACTTCCATATCTATTGCCTGTCCCGGAGGCTAGTATTATTCCGTAATTTTTCATTAGTTCCCTTCTTTTGAAATCTTGTCATATTTATGCGAACATTTTGAAATCTCCATATTTACAGGAATACTCATATAATCCCCATAAAAATCTTTTAAATATTTATCAATATTATTCATTGTATAAAAATTCATCCCTTCAAACTCTATTTGTTTTACGGGTAAAATATCTTCTACATTCATTACTGACAAACGTTTCATCTTAAAACTCATATTTCCCCAGCCATAAGCCGTCAAATCACTTTTTTCAGTATATATTTTTTTATTTTCAACCTCTTTTTCAAACAATCTGAACATATCTGAAAAACGTTCACGCTTATCAAACAAAGGTTGAAAAGATTCTCTGTATTTTATATAATCTTCTTTTGATAAATCAGAATTAATATAATATCGTGGGAAAAAGTCTACTGTTAAACAATCATCTAACGATGTCCCAACATACGCACTTAAACAAGATGGTTTTAATGAAAATATTATCTTATTTTGATTGGATAACATTGCTTTATTCACTAATTTCAAATGGTCATCATAATCAATGTTTAAATCAGATTCCACATAAATATAATTTTGTTTTACATAATCAAGCAAAGAATCAAACTCTTTTTTCATTAAATCAAAATCAATATCATCATCCCACGGAATAAACCCTTTATGACGAACTGCTCCTATCAAACATCCGCCTGTGAGCATAGGTTTTATACCTAATTTTGCGGATAATTCAGTTACTAAATTGTAAGCGAACTTTACTAATTTTAACTGACATTCTCTTAACTCCCCGCTACTTGGCGGCAGAGATGTTATATCAATTGTTTTATAATATTCTTTTAACTCTTGACTCGTCTTTTTATATTCGGATTTATAAAATAATATATTATGTTTATTTTTTACTTTTTCAACTACTGCAGCATCTAATCCTATTAAATCATTCAACCAACACAAAGATTCGACAAGATTATTATATTTTGTCTTATATTCTTTTTGCATTATTAAATCTATAATATTCTGAATAAACCTTATTCTCATTCTTTTGTTTTTGCATCCATTGGCAGATGATTATCCACCTTGCTTTGTAACTTCTTATAATTGTTATATATCTTCTTCTTCAAACTTGAAGAACTTATTCCGTCGCCATAAGGGAAGTACACCACATCAACTCCCTGTTCTTTAAGATAATCATATTTACCTGTCCAATCATCTCCGACAACAAAAATATCAAAATTTAACTTCTTAACTTTATCTGTATGGTCTAATGATTTTTGAGGGATTACAACGTCAGGACCTTTTATGGCTTTCATCAGTCCTATTCTTTCTTCAAACGGAATAATAGGTGTTGATTTATAACTTGCGACAAGTTCGTCAGTATTAACTCCCACA
>CACXGY010000108.1 GCA_902767275.1 uncultured bacterium
ATAAACGGAATGTTGTCAGGAGATTATTTGACAACCGACGGTGTAGACATAAATGACGATAAAGAGTTGATAGATAATTACATTAATGCTTAATTTAATTAAATAGAAATAGAAGAACAATGTAACCTTGAACCGATAATTAAGTAGGTTGGGTAAAACCCAACAATAATTTTAGAGTGCAAATAATTGGACAAAAAGTGCAAATGAGCGGACATTTTTGTTCCCCAAACCGGACTTTTCGGACATTTTAAATCAACCGACTTCCGACCAGTGAGTAGGTCGGATTTACCAATCCGACAATAAATTATAAATGTCTAATTCTCAAACTTTACAAAGCCGACATATTCACTCAGTTTTAAAATAAATTTAATCATAAATTTCTCTTATCGGCAAAATTATTCGTTTTGATTAAATGTTAAAGTTGAAATTTTGCCGATAATGTGTTATGATATAAGTATGAAATATTTATCAGTAAGAGAAATTGCAAAATTATGGAAGATGTCTGAGCGGTCTGTTAGGAATTATTGTGCAGAAGGCAAAATTCCTGATGCTTTTTTAACGGGCAAGACTTGGAATATTCCTGAAAATGCAGTAAAACCCGACAGAAAAAATAAACATATTGATAAACCCAAAACACTCTTGGACATCCTAAAAAATGAAATGAAAAATAAGATTAAAGGTGGTATTTATCACAAAATACAGATAGATTTAACCTACAATTCAAATCACATTGAGGGCTCTAAACTAACTCACGACCAAACAAGATATATCTATGAAACGAACTCAATAGGAATTGAAGAAAAAGCCGTTGATGTAAATGATATATTGGAAACGGTTAATCATTTCAGATGTATAGATCTTATAATAGACAGAGCAAATTCCGAGTTATCAGAAAGTTTCATTAAAAAATTACATTTTGTATTAAAAACAGGTACAAAAAGTAGTAATAATGAAAGATTTGCCGTTGGCGAATACAAAAAGTATCCAAATATTGTGGGAAATACGGAAACTACAAAACCCGAAGATGTAGCAAAAGAAATGAAAGATTTGTTAAATGAATATAATAACAATAAAACCAAAACTTTGACAGATATTTTAGATTTTCATTATCATTTTGAATCCATTCATCCGTTCCAGGACGGAAACGGCAGGGTAGGTAGATTAATAATGTTTAAAGAATGTCTTAAAAACAATATTGTACCGTTTATAATAGATGATGAAATAAAATTATTCTATTATCGCGGGTTAAAAGAATGGGAAAATGAAAAAGGATATTTGACCGATACTTGCCTGTCTGCACAAGATAAATTTAAAGCATATTTAGACTATTTCAAAATAAAGGGGTAAGTATAAAATTATTAATCTATTGTATTTGAAACCATCTTCGAACTTTTTTCTTCGATATTGATAATATAAAAGAAGTCGTATATTTCGACAGATGTATGAAGTATTATTTGAGCGAAAGAGGTAAATGCTTGCACCATTCAAGTTAATATGATATTCTTTGTTTAGATATATTTAGGTAATCAGGAATTATAAAATGAGCAAACAAGAAAATTATAGTATTGGATCTTTTATTACTTTTCTAGTAGTCTGTAGGTTGGGTGAAACCCAACAATAATTTTAGAGTGCAAATAATTGGACAAAAAGTGCAAATGAGCGGACATTTTTGTTACCCAAACCGGACTTTTCGGACATTTTTAGTCAATCCATTTCCGACCATATAAAATTGGTAAAAGCCGGATTACTTTGGGCATTTGCCCTCGCAATGACATTTACCCCTTCCGACCAAAAGTCCTGTTAAAAGGTATCCTTAACAAGATTTCTCATCAATCTAATCTGAGCAATAAAAAAAGAGCCTTTCGGCTCTTTTTTATTGGTGGAGGTTAGGAGATTCGAACTCCTGACCCCCTGCGTGCAAAGCAGGTGCTCTACCAGCTGAGCTAAACCCCCACATAGTTCTATTAAATTTTCATTTACTCAGCCGGTAGAGCATGCATATCTCTATTCGAAGTTTTCCAAACTTCTGGGGCAGCTGAACTAAAACCCCACGACTTCCTAATCATTATAAGTCGCTAAATTTTTTTTGTAAAGGGGTATTTTTATTTTTATTAAATTTTTATTATTTACACTAGCAAATTTTATTTTTTTGTGTTTTTATTCCAAGTGTATGAACACTATTTCTCTCAATCATAATCATTCGATATCCAATAAAAACGTATCTTTTCAACGCCGACTCAGAAATGATGAAAAGCCTGAATTCGAAAAGACTATGAATGATGCGTTTGATTATTTAGAAATAAAAAATAGGGCTCTTATCATTCACGGTTCTTCTTTTCCTAGTGATATTGACAGCAATGCAAAATCAATTTCCAATGATTATACAATTTCTAAACTCAATAAAAAAAATCCGTTTATAGGTTCTCCTTTTATGGCGGATGATTTTACAGATTTTGTTAAAATGAACGGATTTAATTCAATCCAACTCGGACCGAACGGGAAATTAAATAAACGTGATAATTCTCCTTATCACGCTTCTGTTTTTGCTCAGAATGAATTATTCTTAGATTATAATGCTCTAAAAACTGATAAATATGCTAACATTCTTTCAGATAAAGATTTAAACGAAATTAAAATTTTTAAATCAAAAATTAACAATAATTATGAAATGGCTGATTTTACCGAAGCACAATCTATCTCTAAAATGGTTACAAAAAGAGCATTCAAGAATTTTAAGAAAAAGTTGGCTCAAGGAGATCCTAAAGCAGAAAAATTAAATCAAGAATTTATTGATTTCAAGAAAGAAAATAATTACTGGCTGGAAAAAGACAGTGTTTTTAGAGTATTCTCCGATATACACGGAACGGATAACTTTGAAACCTGGGATAATGAACTTGACAAAAATCTTATCTCTAAAATGAATCAAGGCGACCCTGCCGCCATTGAACGTTATAATATAGTTAAATCAAGACCTATTTCTAAGCAAAGAATTGAAGAATACGAATTTGTACAATTCCTTGTTGAAAAACAAGAAAAAGATGATAAAGCGAAAAGAAAAGAAAAAGAAATTAATTATATCGGAGATTTGTTGGTAGGTTTTTCTTTCGCTGATGAATGGGCAAATCCTGACGCTTTCTTAAAAGATTGGAGAGTTGGTGCTCCTGACGGAGGGAAAAACGGCGGGCCTCAATTATGGGATATTGCTGTGCTGAATCCGAATACATTGTTTAATAAAGATGGTTCTCTCGGTACATCAGGTCAATTATTGAAACATAAAATAGAACGCACAATTGACGGGGTTGAAAATGTCAGAGTTGATAACGTTATGGGGTTAGTTGACCCGTATGTATATAAATCTTCTGCCATAAAAGAAGATGGAACAATAGACTCTAAAGATAGAAATTTTCTTGCTTATACAGGACTGGATATCAATAAAAATTATCCTAAAATAATGCACGATATTCTGTTGCCGACACTTAGAGAACATAATATTGTTCCACACGATGTTGTTTGGGAAAATCTCGGGAACCAAAGTGATACTTTCAAAGCCGTGTTCTATGACGGAAAATACGGAAACAAAGTTTTTGATGATGAAAAATTTAGCGGTGTAACCTACTCAAAAGGGATTAAAATGGAGTCTAACGGCGGATACACATATAGTTTTATGTCTACTCACGATAACGAACCGTCTGCAGATTTGTTAAATCAGGATTGGATATATTCAAACGAAGGTTGGAACCCTTTATATTTAGCAGGTTATCTTATTCCTCCGTATAACAAAGAACAAACTGAAAAATCTGCACAATTTTGCAGACATATTGAACAAGATAAAAATGCACGTCTGAATGCGAAATATGCAGAACTTTTCAGAGGAACTCCTAATGTTCAAATATCTTTTGCTGATTTCTTCGGCATAGATAAAACTTATAATGTGGGCGGTCAAGATAAACCCGATAACTGGAAATTGAGGCTTAATCCTAATTACGAAGAAACTTATCATAAATCACTCGAAACAGGTAAAGAACCTGCAATGAACATGCCTGAATTATTATCGCTTGCGGTTAACTCAAAAGCAGGATTAGCAATTTTACGAGGAGAGAAACAAGAATACGAAGCAACCTCTGAAATAGCCGATTTACAAGCACGTTTGAAACATTGGAGTACGGTTCTGAAAGAACCTGAAAATTAATATGTTATTTTTTCATCCAAATTGGGTATATTAATAATGTAAGGACAAATTTTTATATCAAAAAAATGAAGTTTGTGTTATTATAGAAAAGAGGTTGGCTGGATAAAACTTTTAAATTTGGTTACCCCAAGTTGAATAAAGTAGAAAGAAAACCTTACCCGAGGATGAGATTTGTTGTTGACAAATTCCCCAAGCACGGCTTTTTGATTAAAATATCAAGAAAGGCAAAAAGTAAATCCCATAAATAAAAATAAAATAAACACGAGAGAATAAAATCTCTGCAAAAGTACTATATGAACTATAGATAAAGGAGCGAGAGTGGACATTACAGAAAAGAACCCCATTGGATTACCTAAAAAAGGAACAAAAATAACCGGAACAACAGCAGATGATTATATAAATGCCGCTGAATATGTTGTACCTAAAAAAGGAACAAATAAAGGTAAAGGTTTTACTATAAAAGGTGGTAACGGTGATGATACCATTATTGGGACATCCGGTAAAGATGTTATATACGGCAATGCAGGTAATGATGATATTAATGCAGGTGCAGGTAATGATAAAATTATTGGCGGGACAGGAACTAATACAATAATTTTATCTACAAAAGAAAACTTTGGCTCTGATACAGTCGTTTTAACAAAAGGTGAGAATTTAAGATTACAACTTGATGTTGAAGAAGATGCCGGTTCTTATGTTGAATACAAACTTAGCGGTAAAAACTTAGTATTAAAAGTCTATGGTGTAAAAAGTGATGAAGAAGGACTTTTTAATAAAGATGATTTAAAAGGAACTGTTACCATAAAAAATTATACCCAAAAGGATGTTTTAACATCGGCAGGTTCACTTGTTCTTTGTGATATGAGTGAGGAAGAAGTTGATTTAAAATCAGAATTCTTTACTACGAAACTTACCAATTCCTATAAGAAAACTTCTGTTTCCGGAACATGGGTTAATGACATAATCGATGCAAGTGAATATCAGTTGTATAAAAACTCAAAAAGAACAGTCGAAATTAACACCGTAACAAAAAAAGGATTAACAATAAAAACTGGTGCAGGTACTAACCAAGTCACAGGCTCTAAATATTCAGATAAAATCACAGGCGGTGCCGGAGTTGATATAATATACGGTGGCACGGGTAATGATACCATTAAAGGCGGAGCAGGAGATGATTTCTTGTATGGCGAAGCAGGTAATGATACAATAACCGGCGGAGCAGGCAACGACACTATAAACGGTGGCGCAGGTAATGACACTATAACAGGCAACACTGGTAAAAATACAGTTGTTTTTGAAAATGATTTCGGAACTGATACTATTAATATGACTAAAGGAGAAGAATTAATTCTTGATTTATCTGCATGCGGAACAGAAAATATTGCAGATTTAAAATTCCAAATTGTTAAAAATGATATTAAAATATTTGTACCTGATTTAAACGGAACAGTTGGTACAATTGTTTTAAAAGATTTTGCGAAAACTAATATTGTCGGATCTGAAGGTTCAGTTACTTTGCTCCTTTCAAACGGTAAAACCGTTGACCTAAATGAAGGAGATGGCCCGTTTTTATCATTTACAAAAGATGATTTCTCTGCAAACGGTACTTTTATCGGATCAAGACTTAGTGAACAGATTGATGCAAGAGGTCTCGGCAAAAATGCGACCATTTCTGCGGGGGCAGGCAGTAATGTTATTTATTCTACCGATGGGAATACTGATAAAATTACTGCGGGTAATGACGGAAATACTCTGTATGTCTTGAGTGGTAATAAAACTATTACAACAGGCTTGAAAAATGATGAGTTTCATATCTCAGGAACAGGAAGCAGAACGATAAAAGCAGGCAGCGGAGAAAATGATTTCTATCTTGATAATTCTTCCGCTTTTGGCGACATAACGATTTTGGAAGAAAAAGTCGGGGCTAAAAATAATATTTATTTTGAACAAAATAACGAATATACTTATACAAGAGTCGGAAATAATCTTCGTATGAATGACGGCAGTTCATCATTAACATTGAATGATGTGTTCGGTGTGAATTCTAAATATGCACAGTATACCGTTAATGGTTCTACATTAGATGAATTATTTGCTACTGTTTCTCAGTTTAATGTAGAAGGCAAAGGTACAATAACCGGCACAAAGTATGTGGATAATATAAAAGCAAATGATGCACTTGTTGGTGCAAAAGCATCAAATGATATAATTAAATCAGGAAAAGGCAATGATACAATCAATGCGGGTCTTGGCAGAAACACTCTTTATTTCTATACAGGTGACGGAGTAGATACCGTATTGAACGGTGGCGGTACAGATACTCTTGTTTTTGAAAAAAATGCAAATGTTCGTATTGATATTGATGCGTACAAAAATGATAATAAATTGATTATTTATTATGGTACCGGAGATGATAAAGTTATTGTTGATGATTACTCAAGTTCTCACAGTGTAAAATATATAAAAGAAGGAACTAAAACAAAATCAGTTTCTGATTATTTACCTAAAGAACCTGTGGTTACTCCTGATAAAAAAATTTCACCAACATCGCCTGAATATTATGGGTACACATCTACATCAACTACTAACAGTCAAATATATGGTACAGGTAATGATGATATCCTTGTAGGCGGAAAAGGAAACGACACTATATATGGCAGAGGCGGTCAAGACCAATTGTTTGGCGGAGCCGGCAATGACACAATTAGAGGTGGAGACGGCGATGACAAAATATATGGTGGTATCGGGCATGATAATCTTGCCGGCGGGAACGGACACGATGTTTTCTATTTCTATAACGGCGACGGTCAAGATTATATAAATGAAACTAATACTTTTAAACCTGAAAATACAAACACATTATATTTTTACGGTGTAAATTTAAATAACCTTAAATTTGAAATTAAACAAAATCCCGGGGATAAAAATAACACAGAATATGATTTAATTATTTCAGGTTACGGGGCGAAAACTGATAATATTACCCTTGCATTCTTTAATTCATCTATTTATGGCGGTTCTGATCATAAACAATCATACAAATATTATTATTTGCAATCAGAAGGTATGGATTCTGCCGTAAATATGTTAGAATATTTGGCTCAGAACAATAAAATTTCTACTAATTATTTACCTGATGATATTGTAAGTCAGGTTGCAGCATGGCAAGGTGCCGCTTCTACAAACTCATTGTCGTTTGATTATAATGGATCTGCAACTTTGATGAATACACTTAATACAAATTTATCTGTTAGTTCAGGACTCAATATTGATAACAATTCACAACAAATAATCTGACAATATTAATATTGATATAAAGATTAGATAAAGAAATCAGGTTTTTCATTTTTTAGCATTATAATGATAATGTGAAGAAACATTATATGGAGTTAATAAAATGCAATCTGTTAAAGAAATTTTATCAATGTTAAATGATTCAGATAAAAACGAAATTGAAAATATGTTGGTTGATATAGGCACACCTGCTGTTCCTGAATTGGTTGAACAACTTCAAGTTGTCAGAGGATTAACTAGAGGAGTTGTTGCAATGACGCTTATTAGAATCGGCGATTCTTCTATTGATTATCTTAAGAAAGCAGCAGAAAATAATAAAGATTTCGAATGGGTTGCACAATATCTTATAACAGAAATTAAAGGTTCTAAGGCTGCATAAGATATTTTATATATATTTTAAAAAAACGAGGTTTTTAACCTCGTTTTTTTATTATTATTTTTTTATTCTTATGACACAGGATCTATTGGTGTTGTACTGTAACATTCAATTAAATCCTTAATTGTATCTGCATCTCCGTTATTTATCCACTCAAACGCTGTTGTATAATCCGTATGTGTAGTTAACCATTGCCCTACCTGTTGTGCTATATAGTCACAAAGTCCGCATAGAGACTGTTCGGTTGATTTTCCGCCTATATCAAGTTCTATATAATTACCGTTTTCTGTTTTTGCGGAAAAATGTTCTATAGTACCATTACTCCAGTAATTATCTATATCTATTAAGCCAGTAGCACTTCCTGATATTACATTTCGATAATACTCTTGTGTCTTATTGTATCCGTTTATTATATATACAGAATCATTTCCGTTTAAACTTATTTTTTTGTCATCTTTTAATCCAACATCAAAAAACAAGGTTAAATCATTATAATTTGCATTAATTTTCATTGAATCAGTTCCTTGTTTATCATTTATTGACAAGAAACTTTCATTATTAAAGGTGTTCACATTATATGTGTTGTTTCCTGTTTCTGATGTGTATAAATCTTGTCCGCCGGTATAGGTAATTGTATCATTTCCGCCGGACATCATAACAACATCATTATATATGCTTGTTGTTATAGTATTTGATTTATTACTTGTCGAGAAAAGAATATTGTTTCCTTTTGAATTTGCAACTTTTATTTTTCCTTTTGATTTAGTTGCTGAGAATTTGTAACTGTAATTGTCTTTATCAACTAAGTATGCTGTTTGATATTTGTTTTTATTTGTATTAAAAAATCCATGATAATCAATACCATTAAAATTATCAATCAGTATTTGAATATCTTTTCCGTCAATATCAAAAGATAAATCTTTTATAGAAGATTCTGTAAATTTAAAGGTTACACTTCCGGAAGAAGAAGATACTTTATCGACACCATCGTTATTCGACATAAATACAGTATCTTTCCCCGCACCGCAGATTATAATATCATCGCCTTTTCCGCCATAAATTTTATCGTCCCCTGCCTGTCCGTATATTTTGTCATCTCCCGTATCTCCATAGATTGTATCATTTCCGCTTTCTCCGTAGATAAGATCTATACCGTCGCCTCCATGTATATAATCATTTCCTGACCCGCCATAGATTGTATCATTATAATTTCCGCCAAAAATATAATCATTACCTGCATCTCCGTACAAGATATTTCTTCCGATGAAAGATGCATCATCTTTATCCTTTGATAAATACCAACTATTAATTTTTGTTTTTAAATCCTTTGATAAGTCATAATAGGTCATTGCACCGTTGCCAAATATTATATCGTTCCCTTTTCCGCCGTATATTTTATCGTTTCCGATACTACCGAAAAGGACATCATTCCCTCCTAAACCCTTTATCGTGTTATTACCGCTATTGCCAATAATGTTATTTGCATAATTTGTTCCGGTCACATTTATGTTATTTGTATATGATTTTATATTGTCATATATAACTGTTCCATAAATCCCTTTCGTAGTTTTTCCCGGAACATTATCGCCCTCTTTCATTTCATATAATGTTATTAATTCAAGTTCAGTTATTGAAATATATCTGGTCATCCAAGCGGCAGTGTCGTGAATATAAAACCCTTTTATATCATTATTTTGATCATATACAACACCGGTAACAGCAATAGCATGGTCAAGTGCAATTTCCGGTTCTTTTTCTTGCCATAACAAGTCCGCACACACACCTATAACCGCAGCACCGCCATTTTTTATTGCTTCTGCAATATTATCAATATTAATTCCATCGCCGTCTACAGGAATACCCTGTGAAAAATCTTCTGATGCGTATGCTTTAACATTTGTTATCCCGTAATATTCAAATATTTCTTTGTATGCAACAGGGGTTGTTCCGCCGTCAGCCTTGTCAAATGTCCCGAGTTCTCCATCATCATCGGCAATTCCTAAACTCCAAAGTTGTTTTGTAAAAGATTTTTCTGTTTTATTTTGATCTGATATAGTTTTCTTTCCCGCCATAACAAGTATGTTTAACGTTGAATCAATCCCGCAATTGTTATATTGTTGTTTATTATCTAAAACCATTTTATGAGGAGAACCATAAATTAAATAATTTTCATCTAAATTAATGTTCGTATTTATTTGAATTAATTCTGATACAAAATCTCCATTTCCATTATTTCTATATTGAAATCCTAAATTAGTATTTTTCTTTGCGTGTGCAATTATATCCGCTCCGGATTTTATAATTGCATCATTTGCATCAAGCAATTTTATATTTGAATTTACTTTAGTTGCTGTTATAGTTGAGATACTGTTTATAGTATTGTTGTCAATGTAATAATTAAAAGAAGTATCTCTTGTAGTTGTTATTTTCTTCGCCATATAGTCCTCACTAATAAATTTTGTATTTATACTATATTTTATAGAATTTTTTTTCTTTTTACAATCGTTTTATTTGCGTAATATATATCTTTAAAAAAAGGATTATATAAATATATACGATATTACTCAGGCAACGAACACATTGCCTGAGTAAACTCTTTCTCATAATTGTTTGTGGTTTTGTTTTATTCACCAAACGTCAGTTGTGATGAAATTTCAGCAACAACTCTTGATACATCAGCACCTCCGAATGCTGCTTCAAGAATCAATTGCGAATTGATTAATAAAGTTTCTCTGTATTCCATTGAATCAACGTCTATAACACTAAATTCAATAAAATCATCTCCGACAAATTCTAATTTACCATACTCATTTCCCGATACCCAACGCAAAAATAGGTATTGATTTTCAAAATCTTTTAATCTCTCTAACATTCTCATTTTCTAACCTGCACTGTCTACATTATATATTTTAGTGATTTTTTTTTGAAAGTCAAAAATATTTTCTAATTATTTTTATAATTTTTATATTTTATTTATCAGCATACTTGAAAACCAATAATATAGGCAAAATATATTTTGCAATAGTTTTAAATAAAATGTTTACAAAAGTTTGGTAAATTTTTTATTATTTATGCGTAATAGCATGTTTCTACTGTTATTATTGAAATATATCGCTATTAATAAAAATTTTATGTAAATAATCTGTCATGTTAAAACAAAAAAGCAAGACAAACATGAAAAAAAGAGGTATTATAAAAGAACGGCACATAAGACGAATATAATAGCAAATACATTATTTGGAGGATGTGTCGGATAGTTGATTATCGTATAATAGATATGCGGTTAGTATTTCAATCTGTTGTAGAGCAAAACAGATTATTGATTTGGGATAGTAAATTAAATTTAGGAAGAGAGATGTTTGGGCGGAGTTAAATCTCCGCCTTTATTATATGTGTCGGTTAAAGCCAGACCTATTTTTAATTCAAAATATATTGTTGGGATAATAGCAAGGTGCGATGATTCGCATCGATTTATTAAATCAGTAATCCATCCTCGCTCCTTCCCTTGTCAAGGGAAGGATGTGATTATAACTCCCTTTGACAAGGGGAGTCGGCTTTGTTGTGGTTATGTGATTACAAAGCCGGAGGGGTTGCCTATTTCAAAGGTATAAAGTATTAGTAGATATTTCTCTTGATTGTTACAAAATTGTTACAAATCAGGCTGCAAATAATATTTTCCAGTTTGTAGGTCAGGCAGTGCCTGACATTTAATAAGATTAAAAGTTATTGTCAAGCAATGCTTAAACTACAAGCAGTTGTCATTGCGAGCAAACTTAGCCTCCCTTGTTAAAGGGAGGTGGCTGAACGAAGTTCAGACGAAGGGATTTTGTAGGGCGTGGCAATCCGGTCGATTTTAATGTTGGGTTTCACCCAACCTACATTCTGAACGAAGTTCAGACGAAGGGATTTTGTAGAGCGTGGCAATCCGGTCGATTTTAATGTTGGGTTTCACACAACCTACATTCTACATTCTAGAAGAATCAAATGTTAGAAGATTTGGTACGTAAAAGATTTATTGTAACGTTTTTCACCTGTCAAGAAATTGACAGGTTTTTATTTAAAATATACCTAATGAATCAGCAATTATTTTGGCTAATGTTGAAGAAATAACCTCAATACCTGTTTTTTGCAAAACATTTCCTATTTTTTGTAATTTTGATTCTTTAGGTTCATCGCTACAGGCAATATTTTGAATTTCTCTCATTTTTGCTGGTGGTAATTCATCTTTTATAATATCTTCGATATTAATATTTTGATTCTGCTTTTGATTTTGTGACTGAGATAAATTATTTTCAATACTTATGTAAGGTTTTGTCGTTTTTGAAGATGTTTTTTCTTGGTCATTA
>CACXGY010000109.1 GCA_902767275.1 uncultured bacterium
GCTATTGTTGTGATTTTGTTATTACAATAGCGGGGTGGGTGGTCTGTTTTTTAAAAATTTGATTTATCAAATCAGTAACCCATCCTCGTTCCTTCCATTACAAAGGGCCGAGAATTTTGTTTTCCTACTCAATCTGTATTATTAAGTAGAATTCTACTTAATAATAGCCTTTTTAAAATGTTTCTTACCTTTTTTAACAACAAGACCTGATTGAAGTTCACTTATTGTATATGATTTGTCAAGTGCAGATATAACTTCATTATCAACAGTTATACCGCCTTGTTGAATTAATCTTTTTGCTTCGCCCTTGCTTGAAGCAAATCCACATGCCACAACCAGTGATGTGATAAATATTTTTTCTTCTTGAAGCATTTCGTTATCAACTAATGCCTCAGGCATATTATCACTATCTCCGCCACCTGTAAAAATAGCATGAGATGTTTGTTTCGCTTTTTCGGCTTCTTCTTTCCCATGAACAAGTTCTGTCAATTCATAAGCAAGGATTTCTTTTTTCTCATTTATTCTGGAATCATCCCACTTATCCATTTCATCAATTTGTTCAATAGGTATAAATGTGAGCATCCTAATACATTTCATAACATCTGCATCATCAACATTTCTCCAATATTGATAAAATTCAAACGGAGAAGTTTTATTAGGGTCTAACCATACAGCACCTTTTGCGGTTTTACCCATTTTTTTGCCTTCGCTGTTCATCAACAGTGTAATTGTCATTGCATAAGCATCATCACCTGTTTTCTTGCGAATCAATTCCGTACCTGCAAGCATGTTACTCCATTGATCATCTCCGCCAAATTGCATATTGCATCCGTAATTATTGTGTAAATGGAAAAAGTCATAAGCCTGCATTATCATATAATTGAACTCTAAAAAACTTAATCCTTTTGCCATTCTTTGTTTATAACATTCCGCTCTAAGCATGTTATTTACTGAGAAACAAGCCCCAACCTCTCTTAAAAGTTCTATATAATTCAAATTCAACAACCAATCAGCATTATTAACCATTATTGCATCATCATCACCGAATTTAATAAAACGTTCCATTTGCTTTTTGAAACAATCGCAATTATGTTGAATAATTTCAGGAGTCATCATAGAACGCATATCGGTACGTCCTGACGGGTCGCCAATATAACCTGTTCCTCCACCGATTAACACAACAGGTTTATTCCCCGCCATTTGCAATCTTTTCATAAGACACAATGCCATAAAATGTCCGACATGAAGTGAATCCGCTGTCGGATCAAAGCCTATATAGAATCTTGCACCGCCATTGTTTATAAGTTCTCGGATTTCTTTATCATCCGTGACCTGTGCAATTAATCCTCTCGCTTCTAATTCTTCAAATATTTTCATTGACATTGTCCTTTCTTATTTTTTCTAAATAATAGCACAAACATTATTAAATATTCTTACCCATATTATATGCTTTATCGAAAAGTTCCGGTATTTTAATAACATCATTCGGATTATTAACACCACCGCCATCAACATAACCGCACAATTGTGCTTTATCAAGA
Source organism: uncultured bacterium (assembly GCA_902767275.1). Lineage (GTDB taxonomy): Bacteria > Cyanobacteriota > Vampirovibrionia > Gastranaerophilales > Gastranaerophilaceae > UBA2883. Next base: position 1,542 of record CACXGY010000109.1, read on the forward strand.
CACGCAATCCATCCGTTCAAACCGTTTATTACAGTTTGAACAACACCTTCTTCGTTATCAGCAGAAGTTGTTATTAAATATATTTCTCTAAATTTATAATCTGATTCATACAAGGCATTCGCTCTGTCAATAAGGGTTTTCATCTGTCCGGACATTTCATAATAATATACCGGAGTTGCCCAAACTATTACATCGGAATTTTTCATCTTTTCCATTATTTCATTAGCATCATCATCTATTGTACATTTGCCTAATTTTTGACAGGCTAAACATCCTTTACAAAATTGTATATTTTTATCCTTTAACGTAATGAATTCGACATCATGCCCCGCATCTCTTGCACCTCTCTCTGTTTCACGGGCAAGCGTTTCCGAGTTAGAATTATTTCTTAAACTTGTTGATATAATTAACACTTTTTTCATAAGATATACCTCTCTTTAAATTTTATTTACCAATACAGAAATTATCGAAAATATTATTTAAAATATCGTCTGTTATAACTTCTCCTGTCAATTCATCAAGTGCTAAAAGTGCAGATTTAACATCAATAGAAATCATATCTTGCAACTCTTTTCTTTCAGCACCGTCAAGTGCAATCATTAATGATGCTCTTGCATCTCTTAAACAGTTTTGTTGACGAATATTTGTCGAAAACTCAAGCGTTTCAGGATTGACATCACATACAATATTTTTTATTTTTGTTTTTAATTCATCAATGCCTTGTTTTGTTTTTGTAGAGATTTTTAAATCATCCGTTTCACATTTTGCTATATCTGATTTATTTGCAATTCTAATATTTTTCTTATCTTTTACTAATTCCCAAATATCTGTATCTTCTTTTGTAATCCCCTCAGATGCATCATACAAAAACAATACCAAATCGGCTTCATCTAAAGATTGTTTTGAATACTCAATACCGATTTCTTCAACCTTAGACACATCTTCGCTCTCACGAATACCTGCTGTATCAACCAGTGTCACAGGAATTCCAAAGTCCAAAGTTTCTTTTAATACATCTCTGGTCGTACCCGCTATATCAGTAACGATTGCTCTATCTATATTTAATAAAGTGTTAAATAAAGATGATTTTCCTACATTCGGACGTCCTACAATTGCAACAGACACACCTTGTCTTAAAATATTGGAAGTATCTGCTCCTTTTAATATCTCATCTATTTCATCAATCGACTTTTTGAACTCTGAAATTAAATAATCATATTCAGGTTCTTTAACATCCTCAGGGAAATCAATCCCTGCAACTATTCTTGATAAAACTTCAAATATATTTTTTCTTATCTCTACGATTTTATTTCCCAATACTCCTGAAAGATTCTTTGCAGAAGTTATAACAAAATCTTTTGTCTTAGAATGAATCAAATCAGCGACTGCTTCTGCTTGAGACAAATCCATTTTTTTATTCAAAAATGCTCTTTTTGTAAATTCTCCACGCTCTGCGTGCCTTGCTCCGTTTAATAAAGTTAATTCAAGAATTTTTTTGACAATATTAACCCCGCCATGACAATGAATTTCTATTACATCTTCGCCTGTATAACTCTTTGGTGATTTAAACGGCAAAATAAGTACTTCATCAACTTTTTTTTCTCCGTCTAATATCCAGCCATGAGTTATATAATTATGTTTAAAATTTTTTTTATCAGATATTTTCTCGGCTATTTCAAAACTTTTATCTCCTGATATACGAATAACTCCCACTCCTCCTGTTGCAATTGGAGTAGATATAGCCGATATTGTATCAAATTCTTGCAAAATATTCATATTTATATTGTATACCAAAGATACCTAATATAACTCTTAATAATAGAATATATTTATATCATAACTTTTTTTGGCTTTAATATTTCGCCTTCGACCTGTGCAACCGCTACAAGATTATTATTTTTTATAAGCAAAACAAATTCTCCGTCTTTTGCCCCGTTACTATATAAACACATACCGTGTGAAATTCGGTTATACTCTTTTTCATTTAATTCTCGTTTTATTTGATATAAATAATCTGTCGGATTGAGCATATTTCTTTCAACATCAGATACAGATTTTAAATCTTCTAACATACAAGTTTGATTTATATCAAACAATCCTGATTGAACACGTTTTAGTTTTGATAAAAAACAGCCGTTATTTAGAGATTTGCCCAAATCATTTGCAATACTCCTAATATAAGTTCCTTTAGAACATTTTATATATATATCCGCCCATTGCTCTTTTTCATTAAATTCAATAACCTTAGACTCATAAATATGCACTTTACTCGGTTTTATTTCAATATCTTCTGCCTTAATCCCTGCCCTTGCAAGTTCATACATCTTTTTCCCGTTAATTTTTTTTGCTGAATATATTGGCGGAAATTGTTCTATATTACCCTTAGGCAAATATTTTATAACATCTTTTTCTGATACTCTGTCTTTATATTCTTTAATTATGTTACCTTCTATGTCGTAAGTATCAGTTGATTTCCCGAAACAAAATCTTCCGATATAGGCTTTGTCATCACTAAGGTATTCTATTAATCGTGTTGCTTTGCCTATCGCAATTGGCAGTACACCCTCCGCAAAAGGATCAAGTGTTCCTGTGTGACCTATTTGCTTGATTTTTGTTATTCGTCTTAAATTACCAATGACATCATGTGATGTCATACCAACAGGTTTGTATATATTAATAAACCCGAACATATTTGCTTTCTCTATAATTCGCCTCTTGAGATTTTATCAATCAATTCTGTTACTCTTGAACCTTGTTCATGGGCATCTGTATATACAAATTTAATCTCAGGAGTTAATCTCAATCTTATTCGTTTACCAATTTCATATCTTACTTTAGAAGTACTTTTTTCAATAACCTCTTTGTCCTTTTCAACTTGTTCAGGGTTTCCGAGAATACTGTATTTTACTTTTGCATAAGAATTATCATGTGAAACTTCTACATCAACAATAGAAACTACACCTTCAAGTCCACGTACTTCTTTTCTTAATATATCCGAGATTTCTCTCATTAACTCTTTTCTGACCCGTTCATTTCTTAGCGACATTGTTCTTTCCTATAATCAAATTTATATAATTTATTTTATCAATACCATGAATTATTTGCAAGATGCACCTAACTTACATCTTTGAATATAAGACATTACTGTCCGAGATGATTTTTATAAAAAAGTGCCTAGCGAGTAATATTCTTGCTTTTATTTTAAAATAGTGTTGTCGAAACTCAAATTAAGGAATAGTTTATTGATATTGTACATAATAAATCTTATGGGTATATATTTAACTTAATTTAATTTAAAAAAAATATTTATGTACTTTTCTTTTCTTTATATTGCGACGGTAAAGAAAAGAAAAGTACCCAAAGAAAAGA
>CACXGY010000110.1 GCA_902767275.1 uncultured bacterium
CGGTCAAAGAAATGGGTCATTCCATTTTGTACTATGATTTCATTTCCTATTATTTTTTATTAATATTTCTATTTAATATATACCTATAAGATTTATTATGAACACACATACTTTTTACATTTCAAGATAAGATACTACTTATAGCCCTAGTGCCTTTATTAATCGGCAACCCTACCCTAACCCTTCCCTTGCTAAGGGCAGGGAACACACATCCTTGACAAGGGAATGACAGAGGATGGGTTACTGATTTGATAAATCGGTGCGAAACATCGCAATCTATCACTGCTGTTTTAAAAATATTATTGTACATAAATATTTTTTTTAATTAAATTAAATTATATATAATTACCTTTATTTTTTATCTTACTAAGTATTGTTTACCTTAAAATAAATTTCTTTCAGTCGTTTTTTAGTAATATGCGTATATAACTGAGTGGTAGAAACGTCACTGTGTCCTAAAAGTTCTTGTACAACCCTTAAATCTGCTCCGTTTTCTAATAAATGTGTTGCAAATGTATGTCTTAAAGTGTGTGGAGAGATATCTCTGTTAAGCAGTTTGCCTAGTTTATGTACAAGTCTGTATACATCTTGACGAGTAATTTTTTCTCCGTTCTCTCGGATAACAAATGCAGAAGTAGATAAATTTGCTTTTGATAATATATAATCTCTTTCTTTTAAATACAGTTCTATACAATCATAAGCGGATTGACCAAATGGTACGATTCTTTCTTTTGAGCCTTTCCCTAATATTATTAAATGTTTATTTTTCATATTAATATTATTTATATTCAAAGAACACATCTCAGAAACTCTTAACCCGCAACTGTACAATAACTCAATAATAATACGTTCATAAATAGGTAACTTAAAAGAAAACAGTGTGTTTATCTCTTTAAGAGAAAGCACTTTAGGCAAATGCTTAGGCAGTTTTGCTGTTTCAATCGAAGAAATAGGGTTTGAAAGTATATATTCATTTGCACATGCCCATTTAAAAAACGATTTTAGAGAAGAAACTTTTCGAGAGATACTTGACGGAGAGATATTTTCTTCATGTAAAAACATTATATAAGAACTGATATGAAGTCTGGTTATGTTTTTAACTTCTTCCTCTCCACAATAATCAATAAATGATGAGATATCGTTTCTATACGCATTTATCGTATTTTGTGATAAACCTTTTTCTATTTCAATATAATCAATAAAGTCTGACAACAATGAATACATATTGTATATTGTATTCTATTTTTTGACAATGATTAAATATGCAACACTTTGTAATAATAATATTTTCTTGTTTTAAGAGTTTTTTTATGCTCTAATAAAAATATAACAATATTATTTTAAGAGGAGTTTTATATGTTATCAGAAGAAAGAACATTTGTTGCAATTAAACCTGACGGAGTTCAAAGAGGTTTAATCGGAGAAGTAGTTAGTCGTTTTGAAAGAAAAGGGTTTAAAGTTTTAGCAATGAAACTTCTGCAAGTTTCTGATAAACAAGCGGCAGATCATTATGCCGAACATGAAGGAAAACCATTTTATCCTCGTTTGGTAAAATATATTCAAAGCGGGCCTATACTTGCAATGGTTATTAAGGGGTATGGTGCTGTAGATAGTGTAAGACATATTGTCGGTGCTACTAATCCTGTCAATGCTGATGTAGGAACAATCAGAGCGGATTTTGCTCAGGTAATGGAATATAATGTTATACACGCTTCTGATTCAGTTAACAGTGCTGAGCGTGAGATAGCAATCTATTTTAATGAAGATGAAATCTTTGATACATGGAAAACTAAAACAGAAGAATTGATTGAAGAAGATGAATTACTCTAATCCTGAATTTGAATATTTTAGTTATGAACTTGAACATGTTGATAAAACTACAGGAGCTAGAGCAGGAACGTTACATACTCCGCACGGAGATATAAAAACTCCAATCTTTATGCCCGTAGGTACAAATTCAACAGTAAAATTATTAACAAACCACCATATTTATGAATCAGGGGCTCAAATTATACTCGGAAATTCTTATCATTTATATCTGAGAGCAGGAGATGAACTTATTGCTAAATTTGGAGGAATTCATAAATGGATGAATTGGGATAAGCCTGTTTTAACCGATTCCGGTGGGTTTCAGGTATTTTCGTTGGCTCATCTTAGAAAAATTACCGAAGAAGGTGTTGAGTTCAGGGATCCTAAAGATGGAAAAAAACATTATATCAGTCCTGAGATTTCTATGAAAATACAACAAAACATTGGTGCCGATATTATTATGGCATTTGACTGGTGCTCCCCTTATCCTTGCACTCATGAAGAAGCAAAACTCGCAATGGAGCGTACACACCGTTGGTTAGAACGTTGTATTAAAGCAAAAACCAATCCAAAACAAGCACTGTTTCCGATTTGTCAAGGAGCATTTTTTGACGATTTGAGAAAAGAAAGTGCAGAGTTTGTCTCTAATATACCGGCTGTGGGTTATGCGATAGGCGGTCTTAGTGTCGGAGAAGATAAAGAAACTATGAACCATTTTATTAATTATACGACGCCGTTTCTTCCTTCTGATAAACCTCGCTATTTAATGGGTGTCGGTACTCCTGAAGATTTATTAGACGGTATAAAAGGCGGAATTGATATGTTTGATTGTGTATTGCCGACCAGAAATGCAAGACACGGATCATTCTTTACATGGAAGGGTAAATCTCAAATTAAAAATGCCCAATATCAAGAAGATGCTTCTCCGCTTGATGAGAATTGTGATTGTTATACATGTAAAAATCATTCAAAAGCATATATTAGACACTTATATAAGTGTAATGAGGGAACAGGACAGGCTCTTATGTCTATTCATAATATTACTTTCTTGATTAATTTTTCTCAAATGTGCCGTCAAGCGATATTAGAAGACCGATTTGAAGAATTTTATAACCAACATTATCAAAACTTTATTTAATCATTTTTTAGTTGTGCAATTGCAATAGATTTTGTTTTATCGTGTGATAAAGATATTTCGATATCTATTTCAGGATTGCTTAAAACTCTGACGTATGGTTCACCAATATCTCCGTGGAAAACTTCTATATCATTTAATTTGGAATGCTTAATCCCTTTATAAGAAAGCACTTTTATAACCGCTTCTTTTACACAAAATCTTGCACATAAGTGCGGAGCAGGGTTTTTCTTTGAATAGCAGTATTCTAATTCTGACAGAGTAAATATTTTTTCTAAAAACTTAGAATCATTTACTCTGTCTTTTTTTTCAAATCTTGAATTATCTTCAATATCAATTCCTAACATACATAAATTATACACAAAAAAATAATAACTTTATGACAATATAATTTTAAGTATTGTAAACAAATTTGTGAAATGCCGTTAAGCAAGAAATGGAAACATTGAAAACGGTTGTAAGAGATAACGTTGAACGTACGTTCAAATTATTCTCATAATAAAGATTTTTGTACAATAATTTATATAAAAACAGACCTCAAAATTATTAAGGTCTGTTTTATTATAATACAGCATTAAGTATCTTTCGATATTTATAAAAATCTAATCCAAATGTATGCAGAGGATAATATAAGTGAAATTAGCATACATAACAGACCGTATTTCAAATATTTCATAAATTCAATCGGATGATTATGTGCAGCAGATGTTTCAGATACAATAACATTTGCTGCGGCACCAATTATAGTCATATTACCTCCAAGACAAGCCCCCAGAGATAAACACCACCAAAGCGGTGCTGCAAAAGCGGAGCCTTTAACAGCAGCAATCTCTGCAATCATAGGAGTCATTGTTGCTGTATACGGAATGTTATCAATTATTCCTGATAATATCCCTGATCCCCATAGAATAACCATTGAAGCAAGCGTTTGTGAACCGTGTGTTACGTCAATAAGCCATTTTGCCATGATTTCAATACCACCTGCTTTTTCAAATCCGCCAATTATAACAAATAATCCGATAAAGAAAAAGATTGTACTCCATTCTACATCAGTTAAAATATCTGTTGGCTTTTCGAATAACAATAAGAAACTTGCACCGGCCATTGCACATACACTCGTTTGTATATGAGTAATATCATGAGTTACAAAACCAAGTATTACAAGTGCAAGAACGCACAATGAGCGAATCATTAGTCCTTTATCTTTAATAGTGCTTGAGTTGTCTAAATTTGCGACTTCTTCCATTCTTTCAGGAGTTGTTTTTAATTGGTTTTTAAATAGAAATAACATTACCCCTACAACAACAAGGAATATTATTGCGACAATACCTGTTAACTCTTGTATAAAGTCTAAGAAAGATAATCCTGCCGCACTACCTATAATAATATTTGGAGGATCTCCTATTAAAGTTGCGGTACCTCCAATATTTGATGCCATTATTTCTGTTATTAAGAAAGGGACAGGATTTATATCCAGTTTATCTGCTACAACAAAAGTTATCGGCATTACAAGAATAACGGTTGTAACGTTATCTAAAAAAGCAGAAGCAACAGCAGTAAATAATGCCAGACAAAACAAAGTTGTTTTAGGATGACCTTTTGTTTTTCTAAGCATTTCTGTTGCAACCCAATTAAACATACCGCTTCTTGTTGCAATTGATACAATTATCATCATTGAAACAAGTAAAAATATAACGTTCCAATCAACATAATTGATAAAGTATGCTTCATTGAATAATCCGTCAACTTTTGCATTCTGTCCTAATAGTCCGAGCAAAAGAGTGACTGATGCCCCAAGTAATGCTACCGTAACTTTTGGTATTTTTTCGGTAGCAATAAAAATATACGCAAGAATAAGTATTGATGTTGAAATTATCAATGCATTAGACTGTGCGAATGCTAATAATGCTTCCATTTTTCTCTCCCATATTATGTCTATACAAGTTTAGTTTACTATAAACATAAAGATTTGTTAATTAAAAAATAATAGTTGAGTTTTGTAAAAATTTTAAAAATATTGAAATTAAACAGAATATAAAATTTTTAAATAAATATAAAAATGGAAATAAACAATAACAGTGTAAATTCTCAAAGAGAGATATTACAAGAGAAAAAAACAAGTGAAGTGAAACCGACAATTTTAGCGAAAGAGTCGGCAGTTGATGTTGCATATCCGGATCTACAATCTATGAAGGCTTATGCAAATATTAACTCTGTAAATAGAACTGTTTCTAAACAAGAGGTTTTAGAGTTTATTCATTCTACAGGTTGTCAGTTTGAACAAAGATGCGAAGAATTCATTAAAAGATTAACAGATAGTGACGGATACATAAAACAAGAAACGTTTGATTTTATAAAAAATAATTTTAATAAAAAAACAAACCTTTTTATTCTTACAAGTCTAATAGAAAATTCAAAAGAAAACGGCAGAATTAATCACAAAATGTTAGAAGTAGCAGAACCTGCTTTATCAGAATTAAAATCTGCGAGTTCATATACTATTGCTGATAGCGGGAATATTCCGAAATTTTTTAAAGATAAGAACGGAAAATTTAACTCTGATATGCTTGATATTATTTGTGAGGACATAAAAGACCGTCCAAAACGGCTATTAACACGCCCTGACTATTTAGCACACTATTATTTTACGAAAGATAGAGAGTTTGATATCGATGCTATAAATTATTTTAAAGAACAAAAAACGCAAAATCGTGAAATTAAAGATATTCAAACAGAAATACTGGCAGGTAAAGATAAAAACGGGAAGTTTTCATTAGAAAAATTAAACGTATATAAAGAGTTAAAACCTCACTTGGAACAATGGCAAATTAATAGAGCACAAGAACTTATTGACAAAGTCGAAGATAAAAAATCTTTTATAGAACTTGCAAAAACAATGAAAGAAGATGAAAAATTATCAAGCATTTTTGATATTATTGAAGAAGTGTCTTCTTCTGAAACAAATAAAACCAACCTTTCTTATGACAAAAAATCTGTCGAATTTGTCCGTGATTTAATAAAAAATTCTTATGGTAACAATGGAAAAGTTGCACAAATTCTTAAAACAATAAACCTTCCTATTGAAGAATATAACGAGGAAAATATAAACCTTGTTAAAAATATGCTAAGGAAAGTAACTAAGCCTGAGGATTACGAACCGTTATTAAATGCGGCAATCTATAAAACAGGCAATAAAAAAGGACAATTTAGTTTTGAAAATTTAAACAGATATATTGATATTTATAAAACTAATTTTGATAATATTAATGAGGTTAAATATATATCCGGAACATTATCCATGGAAACAGATGATGCAGCACTTGATACAATACACAGATTATACAATCTTGAATGGCACGAAGAAGGCAGATATAGTGAACGTATAAAACGACTTGACAGAGGGTATTTACACACGATTTTTGATCTCTCTACTCACGGACATGAAGGTGTCCCTAAAAAGTCTTTTCACACACCTGTTTTAGAAAATTTTAATAAATTGATGTCTATGCATTTACCTATGACTTCTGCGGAAGCATTTCAAAATTTTATGTTGTTTCCTGAAATTGATATCGTTGAAAAATTAGAAAAAGTCAGACTTGACGAAGTAGGATTAAACACCGGGCAATTAACAAACAGCAGATTTAAGAATGCCAGTGAAGAAGAATTGTTTTCTTTCAAAAATTATTTACTCGATTACTTGAAAGATAAAAACAATAAATATATTGATGTGAATTTAAACAGTAATCTGAAAGACGTAATTGAAATAAAAAATGATATTTATGGTAATGAATCTTCAAAAGTCATGTATAACATGACTAAAAAACGTCCGGAAGCAGAAATGACAATAAAACAAGGGTTGAACCATGTCGAAAAAATACAAAAGGACTTCGATAAAAACTCTGTTGTTAAACAAATTTTTAGAAATAAAAAACTCGGTAAATATGAGCCTTCTTATGAACAGTTAATCTCACAAACATACAAACAATATGATAAAGATTGGAATTTACAGTTTACAGAACAAATTGATGAATCTGAAATAGAAAATGTTTTTAATGTAAAACGAATATATCCTGACGGCAGAGTTGAAGATTTAGTAAAAGCACAAAAACTATCAGACGGTAATATACTTGTTGAAAAGAATTTAACGTCTGCTAACGGAACAAAAACATTTTACAGATATGAAGATGATGTAAACGGAAACCGCATTATGGATTATAAAATAGTAGATAAAGACGGTAATGTACTTATGAATCAATCATCTTCTTTTGAAGTAATTAATGAAAATCATTTTGTTTCATCAAGAAACAATAAAAAATTCGATGTAAAATTTGAAGGTGATCTATTGCACGTCAAAGATTTACAAACAGGAAAACTTGCAGAAATTAATCTTGTTAATTTTACTAATTCGACACAAAATGATATTGTTCCGTTGTTAAAGAAAATTCCCGGCGATGAATTATTTGAAATGAAAGAGTTTAATTTAAAATCACTATCTCTTGATAACTCTATGACAAATGCTGCTTTTTCTCCTAAAAAAGAACTTATAGGTATAAGTGATAAATATTTAGACGAAGGAGTTCTTTTACACGAATGGGGGCACGGAAAAGATGAACTTGCATTCAAAGAAATAAAAGAAAAAATAGCAAACGATGATGTAATAAAAGCAACCTATGAAAAAGAAAGAATAAATGTAAGAAAAATATTCCCAGAGGCTATATTAGACCATTTTTCGTATTTTGGGGCAGATTATCATTACCTTGGCTCAGAAAAAATTAAAGAACCTATTGCAGAAGCAAATTTAATTTTAGATGTTTTGCCGAGACATTTTGTAAATTCTATAAGAACACATTATCTGATGCAAGATTTTCCTGAGTTTATAGCAAAAGCATCTAAATTATTACATTAAAACGAATCTTTATCTTTTGGTTTGTTTTTTCTTACTTGTTTATTATTTTTGCGTGCAAATTGTTTAGGTGAAGAATTAAAGGATGTTTGTACTCTTTTAACACTATAAACATCAGGCATAGCCTGAAGGCTGTTCATAACTTTTTTAAGAGTATCAATATTATCCACTTCAATCCCTAACTCTATAATCCCAAGTTTATTAAATTTTGATTTAACGTTTGCAAAAACAATATTTGTATTATTATCAGAAACAGCCGCAATTATATCTTTTAACAAGCCTTGTTTTTCTGCGGTTTCAATTCTGATATTTGTTGTATATCGTTTATCAGTATTTATACCTGACCATTTAATATCAAGCAAACGTTCAGGTTCAATATCATCTAAAGTTTTGCAATCCAGTCTGTGAATTGAAACCCCTTTAGAACGAGTTACAACACCAACAATAGGTTCTCCCGGAATTGGAGAACAACATCTTGCAAAAGAATATAACATTCCTTCCAGACCTTCAATGTCTTTTTTCTTTGAGTTTCTGTGAGCGTGTCCAAGTTTTGGTTCTTCTGCTTTATCAGGTTTTTTAAGTTTATTTACAATTTTGTGAATTGTAGTTTCTCCGTAGCCTAATGCAGCAAATAAATCGTCCGCTGAAACATAATTCATTATTTTCGCAACTTTATCTAACTCGCCATTTTTCAAATATTCTTCAAACACGGCTTTTGAGAGTTCGTGTTCAAGTGTAGATTTTCCAAGTTCAATATGATCTTCTCTTTTGTTCTTTTTAAACCATTGACGAATTTTTGATGATGCCTGTTTTGTGACGACAAAATTTAACCACCCTAACTTTGGAGAAGGCACTTTTGATGTAAGAATTTCGACAATATCACCATTCTTTAATTTAGAATCAAGTTGAGCAATACGACCATTAATCAATGCTCCTACCGTTTTATGCCCGACATCAGAGTGTATTCTATATGCGAAGTCCAGAGGAGTGGCATCTTTTGGTAAATCAATAACATCTCCGTTTGGAGTGAAAGCAAAAACTTGATCGGAGAATAAATCCAATTTAACTGTATTAACAAAATCTTCTGCGTCAGACGAATCATTGTTATATTCTACCAATTTTCTCATCCAAGAAAATTGCATATCAGTATTTGAATCCGCTTTTTGAGATCCTTTTTCTTTATATCTCCAATGAGCGGCAACACCATACTCAGCGATTTCATGCATTTGCCACGTTCTAATCTGAACCTCAAGCGGTTTTTTATTTGGTCCGATTACGGATGTATGCAACGATTGATACATATTCCCCTTAGGCATTGCAATATAATCCTTAAAACGCCCAGGAATAGGTTTAAACTGAGAATGGATTAACCCCAAAACCTCATAGCATTCTTTTTCTGTTTCCACTATTACACGAACTGCAGTAATATCGTATAAGTCATGAAATGCTACATTTTGTCGTTTCATCTTATTGTATATACTGTAATAATGTTTTGCCCTACCGGTAATTTCCGCTTTTATACCGCTTTTCTTTACATCTTTTTTTAGTTGATCAATCAATAATTTTACGGTTTGCTCTCTCTCAGTTTTCTTTTGTGAAACCAAATGGGCTATTTCATAATATTTATCAGGATATAAATATTTTAAAGATAAATCTTCAAGTTCTGCTTTGATTTTACCTACCCCTAAACGATTAGCAAGCGGGGCAAAAATATCAAGTGTTTCTTGAGCAATTCGCTGTTGTTTTGCAGGTGCCATAAAGTTTAAAGTACGCATATTATGAAGTCTGTCAGCAAGTTTAAGAAAAATTATTCTTACATCATTTGCCATTGCAATAAACAATCGTCTAAAATTCTCAGCCTGACGTTCTTCTTTTGATTTAAACTTAAGTTTACCAAGTTTTGTAACCCCCTGAACGAGATTTAATACATCATCTCCGAATTTTTCTTTTATTTCTTCGGGTTCTGTATCTGTATCTTCTAAAATATCATGCAAAAATCCCGCCATAAGGGTGTGTTTATCAGCCCTTAGACTAATTAATATTTTTACAACTTCAACAGGGTGAATTATATAGGGTTCTTGCGAAACTCTATATTGCCCTTCGTGAAGTTTTTGTGCAAACAAAAAGGCTTGCTCTATCTCTTTTATATCTTTTTCCGAACGATGCTGTTCTTCAAGAGAAGTTCGTACATCGTCAAATAATGCAATTTGATTAATTTGATTATCCATAGTTACAATCATAGCGGGTTTTATTTAATATTTCAAGTTAATAACAAATCTATAATATTTTAACCCATTATTATTTTCATAACCGCATCAAGTTCAGCAGGTGCTTTTTTAACTTCAGAGTTGCCATATTTTATTGCATTATCAGGATCTTTTAATCCGTTACCTGTTAAAATACAAACGATATCAGAACCTTCTTTAACTAAACCTTCGTTCTTTGCTTGTATTAATCCGGCAACAGATGCTGCACTTGCAGGCTCACAGAATATTCCTTCTGTTGAAGCGAGTAATTTATATGCTTCAACAATTTTTTCATCACTTACACAACCTATTTTACCGTTACTTTCATCTCTTGCAGCAACTGCTTTATCCCAACTTGCAGGGTTACCTATTCTGATTGCAGTAGCCAATGTCTCAGGATTTAGGATTCTCTCTCCTCGTACTATTGCAGCAGAACCCTCTGCTTCGTATCCCATCATTTTAGGAAGTTGTTTTATTTTGCCGATTTTATGCCATTCTGTATACCCTTTCCAATAAGCGGTTATGTTTCCAGCGTTTCCAACAGGTATAAAATGATAATCCGGTGCCTTTCCCAGTGCATCAATAATCTCAAATGCACCGGTTTTTTGACCTTCTATTCTATACGGATTAACAGAATTAACTAATGTTATTGGGGATGTATCAGCAATTTTTCTTACAAACTCAAGAGCAACATCAAAATTTCCTTGAATAGCAATAATCTCTGCTCCATACATCATTGCTTGTGATAATTTTCCAAGAGCGATATATCCGTCAGGTATTAACACTAAGGTCCTCATACCTGCTTTTGCACCATAAGCAGCCGCAGATGCACTCGTATTACCAGTTGAAGCACAAATAATTGCTTCACTGCCTGATTCTTTTGCCTTTGTTACCGCCATAGTCATACCACGGTCTTTAAAACTGCCTGTCGGATTACACCCGTCAAATTTTAGATATACATTAGCATCTAAACCAATCTTTTTTGATAGATTATCTGCTTTAATCAACGGTGTATTTCCTTCATTCAGAGTTACTATCGGTGTTGTATCACTGACCGGTAAGTATTCTCTATATCTGTTTATTAAACCTTTATAATACATATAATTCTCCTGTTTTATTAATCTTCTACTCTTATCAAACTGTCAATTTTGCATTCTGATAATTCTTTTATTGCACTTTGGATATCAGATTCTTTACAAATTTCAGTAATAATTGTTATATCAGCAGTATTGTCCTCGGACAGACCTTTCTGCAAGATTGTTGATAAACTGATATTGCGTTTTGCACAAACATTACCAATTTTTCCTATAACACCAATGTTATTAGGTGCCGTGATTGATATATAATATTTGTTATATGTGTCTGATATATCAATCATTTCCGCATTATGGTCATGATTACATCTCATCATAGGCAAAATGTAATTAGAGTGTTTTAATTCTGCAACAATATTTATAATATCCCCCACAACTGAACTTGCTGTTGGAAACTCTCCTGCTCCCGGACCTGTAAATGCAATTTCACCCATCGGAAAACCTTTTAAATATACAGAATTAGTAACATAATCAACGTGTGCTAATGAGGAAGTCTTTTTTACAAGCATCGGATGTACTCTTACATCGGCATTTCCGTTTTTATCTAAATTCCCTAATGCAATGAGTTTTATTTTATATCCGAGTTCATTTGCTTTTTTCATATCCTCTGCACGAACTCTGGTTATTCCTTCTCTGTATACATTATTTAATTTTACTCTTGAACCAAATGCAATAGTTGAAAGAGTTGTTATTTTGTACATCGCATCAAAACCTTCGACATCTCCAGTCGGATCGGTTTCTGCATAACCCAGTTCTTGTGCTTCTTTTAATACATCATCATATGATGCACCATCAACATCCATTTTTGTTAAAATATAATTTGTGGTACCGTTTAATATCCCTCTAATTTGAGAAATTTTGTTTCCTGCCATAATTGTTTTCATAGGCATAATCAGAGGAATTCCACCTGCAATTGCCGCTTCGTATAAAACAACTTTGTTATTTTTTTCAGCAAGGTTAAATAATTCTTCGCCTTTTTTGGCAAGTAGTTCTTTGTTTGCTGTAACAATATGTTTCCCTTTTTCAATCCCTTGTGAAATAATATCCCATGCAGGATTAATTCCGCCAATCACTTCTACAAGAATATCTATATCAGGATCGTTAACGATTTCATATGGATTAGTTGTTAACAGTGATTCATCAAAATTATCGATATCACGTTTTTTATTTATATTCTTTACTGCTATTTTGACAATTTCAATATCTTCAAACTCTCTTAAAGTTTTAAAAACACCTGTCCCTACTGTACCAAGACCAATCATACCTATTTTGTATTTTTTCATTTTTGCCTCTTTTCTTATATATAATATATGTTACTATAAATTCTTTTATTCTGCAAAACCCTATATATACTTAATTTTTAGGCTTTAATGTTAAGAATTGTAAACAATTATAATCAAATTTCTAAAGTTTTAAAAAATTTGGTCGTATTACATAAAAACAATTATTGTTAATACACTTATTTTTGTAACAGACAAGAAAAGGATACGGATATGGGTTTATCAAGTTCACAAGCAAGATTGCTTAATTTGACATCAAGAATGCACCAGATTGAATACGGGGCAGCAAGATTAGAAG
>CACXGY010000111.1 GCA_902767275.1 uncultured bacterium
GTGTTTAGGGTTTTCACAGATAACTGCTACTCTGCCTTTTCTTCTGATAACCTTGCACTTGTCGCACATTGGTTTTACTGATGATCTGGTTTTCATTTTTGTATTCCTTATATTATGTATTTACTACTTTAACCTGAAGGTAATTCTGCCCTTTGATAAATCGTAAGGAGTCATTTCAACTTTTACTCTGTCTCCCGGTAAGATTCTTATGAAATTTTTTCTGATTTTACCTGAGATATGAGCGAGAATTTCATGCCCGTTTTCTAATTCAACTCTGAACATTGCATTAGGCATAGATTCTAATATTGTACCTTCTATTTCTATTACGTCTTTTGCCATATTTAAGTTATTTTACCCTTTATTTCGACTAAACATAGGCACACGAAGTGTACCTTATACAATATTATTTGCTAAATCTTTGAATGCAAGCATTTTAACCAGAATTCAACCGAATAAATTAAGAAATGTAAATGTTTGTTTATTTAAAACATACACACTTATAGGGTTTATAAGAACATGCAAAAGTTAAATATATTGCTAGATTTAAGCCGACAAAATTTTTTTATTTATTTTGTCTTATTATTTTTAGTTTCATTAAACAAACATTGGAGTAAAAACAAGATTAGTGAAATTATTATAGTCATACGGCGTTTTTAACTATAAATAATTACACCTCACTTTGACAAGTGAAGAACACCTATTCCCTGCCCTTGCCAAGCACTACTGCCCATGATAATTTTATGTAACTTCTAACAAGTTAAAATATAGCAAATAAGGTGCTGTTTTAGACGTACCAAGATAAATAATCGGCAACCCTACAGGCTTTGTAATAAACTAAACCGCAACAAAGCCGACTCCCTTGCCAAAGGGAGTTATAATCACATACTTCTATTGTCAATGGAAGGACTGAGGATGGGTTACCGGTGTTTATATTATTGAACATTTGCAACCTATAAAACTTTTTTACTTTTACCCCTGCTGTCAAAGAAATGAACTGTACCCTAAAAAGTGGACTAAAAAATATCGTTTGATATGATTTAGTTATTTCTTGCAAAAGGATATTAATCGTGTTAAGTTTTTCTTTAGCGAGGGGTTATGAAAGGTATAATTTTTGATTTTAACGGAACATTATTTTGGGATTCTCAACTTCATTATGATGCGTGGAGAATGTTCTCTGAGAAACTCAGAGGATATCCTTTCACAGATGATGAGATGCGTAAATATATGTTCGGCAGAACAAACAAAGATATAATTGAATATTGTACCGGAGAAACTCCGTCTGATGAATTAGTTACAAAACTCGCTTATGAAAAAGAATCTTTATACAGACAGCAATGCCTGAAAGATAAAGATAGTTTCAAACTCGCTCCGGGTGCGGTTGAATTCCTCAATTGGCTCACGCAAAATAATATTCCGAGAACAATTGCTACTATGTCTGAGTGGCAGAATGTTGAATTTTATATAAAAGAGTTTAAATTAGAAAAATGGTTCGATATAGATAAGATAGTCTTTTCAAACGGAAAAATTAAGGGTAAACCTGATCCTGAAATTTATCTTATCGCAGCAGAAAATCTCAAACTGAGTCCTAAGGATTGTATTGTTATTGAAGATGCTATTTCAGGACTTGAATCCGCTCATCGAGCGAATATCGGTAAAATCATTGCAATTGCTTCTCTTGAACCGCATTCGCTTTATGAAAAGATTGACTATGTTGATAAAATAATTGATAATTTTTATCAATTTGACAAAACTATATTTAATAATATTTGATTTTATTAAATTCCCCCAAATAGGGTTTAAAAATTTGCCGTGTTATTGTAGAATGTGGTAAGATAATATAAAAATCACAGGAGTAAAATATGAAGAAAAAAATAACATATATTTTAGCATTATTATTGTCAGTAGCAGGATTGGGTGTATGTGCTAATGTGCAACATACAGATACATCATTGTTGTCAGCAGTAACATCTGCACCGCCGGCTCAAACCAAACCGGTAACCGATATTCAACCTAATAAAGAAGTAAAAACGGTTCAATCTAAACAAGTTACAATTGACTATGTTGACCCGATAATTGTTGTTAAAAATCCAAACTTTTATTTGAATAAAAGAGTTACATCTGTTGCAAGATTTGATAAATTCGCTACACTAGGGCTGGATTATAAACCTGCATACAAAAGTTCTGAAACATATATTTCGTTCTTAATATTCAGATCAGATACGGATAAGAATATTCCGCTTCCTGAAATGAAATTATTTATTAAACGCACATCTGCAGAAAAATTAGTTGACCTAAAAGAAGGCGATAAAGTTCAGTTTTCAGGAATTGTGTTCTCTAATGCATTAGGGGATGTTTGGGTAGATGTTGACGAACTAAAAAAAATTGAAAATTAAATTCGGAGAGAATAATGACGGATAAGAATAAGGAAGTATATTTAACGGTTCACGGACATTTTTATCAACCACCGAGAGAAAATCCGTGGCTTGAAGCAATAGAATTACAACCAAGTGCTTTACCTTGCCATGATTGGAACGAAAGAGTTAACAATGAATGTTATGCTCCAAATTCCGTATCAAAAGTTGTGAACCATAAAAACGAGATTTTACATCTTGTTAATAACTATGAGTATATGAGTTTTAACTTTGGTCCTACTTTGTTATCATGGATGGAAGAATTTGCTCCGTCTGCATACGAGAGAATTATAAAAGCAGATATTAAAAGTGTTGAAGAACATAACGGACACGGTAACGCTATTGCTCAGGTTTATAACCATATTATTATGCCGTTAGCGAATGAACTTGATAAACAAACTCAAGTAAAATGGGGAATTAGAGATTTTGAATATCGTTTCGGCAGAAAACCAGAAGGTATGTGGCTTGCTGAAACAGCAGTCGATGATGACACTTTGAGGGTTCTTGTTGAAAATGATATTAAATTCACTATTCTTTCTCCGTTTCAGGCGAAACGTGTGAAACCGATAGATGCTAATGAGAATGCTTGGCAAGATGTTAGTTGGGGAAATATTGATCCTGCACGTTCTTACAGATATTATATTAAATCAGACCCTGAAAAATATATTGATTTATTTTTCTATGACGGTGCAATTTCTAAGTCAGTTGCTTTTGATGAATTATTGAGAGATGGAAATAAGTTCTTAAATCGTTTACAAGACGGAATTTCTTATGAAAGAAATTATCCTCAACTGGTTAATATTGCAACAGATGGCGAAAGTTACGGACACCATACAAAATTTGGGGATATGGCATTATCATTTGTTATGTCAATGAAGGTAAAAGATTCTCCGTTCAAGGTTACAAATTATGCGGAATATCTTGAATCTTGCCGCAGTGATTGGCAGGTCGAAATCAAAGACGTATCATCGTGGAGTTGTTCACACGGTGTCGGCAGATGGTGTGAAGATTGCGGTTGCTCTACTGGCGGACACGCAGGCTGGAATCAAAAATGGAGAAAACCACTTAGAGAAGCAATGGATTATCTCCGAGATAAGGTCACACCTTTATTTACAGAATTTGGTAAAAAATATTTTAAAAATCCTCTGGAAGCACGTTATAATTACGTGGATGTTATTCTTGACAGAAGTTATATAAATGTTAAAAAATTCCAGAATGAATTTTTCTTACCTGATTTATCGGAAGAAGATAAAGTCAAGGCAATGAAATTGTTGGAAATTCAACGTCAGGCAATGCTTATGTACACAAGTTGCGGATGGTTCTTCTGCGAACTTTCAGGTATCGAAACTGTTCAGATTATGAAATATGCCGCAAGAGTTATTCAACTCGCTAAAGACTTTACTGATAAGGATTTTGAAACAGACTATCTTGAAATCTTATCCCGTGCAAAGAGTAATTATACCGAGATGGGTAATGGTAGAGATATCTACGAAAGATATGTCAGACCGTCTATTATTACGGAAAAACAAATCGTTAGTCTTTGGGCCGTTTCTTCATTGTATCAAGAGGTTGAACAAGATGAAGAAGTTTATTGTTATACGATTAAGAAAAAATCTTATAAGAAAATTCAAAAAGGCGATTCTCAATTTGTTTTAGGTAATGTCGAAATACAATCAAAGGTTACATTAGAGAAACACAATCTTGCGTTTGCTCTGCTTCAATATACAGGCGGAGATTTCCATTGTGCTATTAAAGAATATGACAGCGAGTTCCCTGATAAACAAAAAGAATTAATTAGAAACTTTATGGTAAATCCTCTAACAGAAATCATAAGGTCGCTGGATTCATATTTTGGGGATGAATATTTCACTCTGAAAGATATCTTTATTGAAGAACGTCGTAAAATATTACAAATCCTTATGAAGGAACGGTTACGCGAATTTGCGAATACTTATGAAGATATTTATAACGAAGGTAAGAGTTCCGTTATGCATTTACAAGCATTGGGTCTTGAAATTCCTAATGAGTTTAAGATTGCCGCTCAATATACTCTTACACGTCAGTTTAATGAATTATTTACGGATTCTAACGGGTTTATTGATGACAATGTTATTCAAGCCGCTTCTGATATTAATTTTGAGGCAAAGAAAATCGGGATTAAACTGGATAAAACAATTACAAGCAAAATATTCAGTAAAAAAATTGCTCAAAATATCGGAAGATTGGTTTATAGCCTTGAATATCAACAGGCAGAAGTTACTCATGACTTGTTAGATGTTATGGATAAATTAGAGATAAATGTTGATATTTCTGATGCACAAAATCTTTTCTATACAAAAGTTGTATCCAAATTTATCGATTTGATTGAAAATACAAGTTGCCAATCTGATATTAATTTGATGAATCAATTATTTGATATTGCTCAAAGGTTGAATATTAATATAGATTTTTATAAAACAAAGTTTGATAAATGTCTGTTAGAAAGACAATTATTGAGATAATGATTCATTAAGAACATAATATAAATATCTAATCAAAAATGAATTAAGCGTTTTTCATTCTTGTGAAAGTTTGACTTGAAAAGTTTGTTCTTAATTTTGAATAATCAATATTGTTATTTTCTTGTTTAGCAGGTTCTTGAACTTGAGCAACATTATTTTGTTGTTGTTTAGCCGCAGCCATTTTAGCCTGACGTCTTTCTGTCATACCGTAAACAAGTCTAGGAAGAACCATACCCAAGAAAGCAGGTACTAAGAATACTGTTGAAGCGAATGATGTTACAGAATTCAATGTTCTTGCACGTTTAAGAAGTTTGTTTGCTTTGTTTGCTTTTTCAGGTTTGATTGCATCAATAAGTTTTTGAGCAAATTCATAATCAGCAATCTTGTTCATTATAGTTGTGTTACTTGCTTTTTTATCGCCTTTAGCAAGTTCGTCAATATTCAAACCATGTTCTGTAAAGACTTCTCTTACTCTTTTTTCTGTTTTAAATATTTTAGCAAGATTACCGTCATTATTATTAATATATTGAGAGAATGTATTAAGTTTTGCGTGAGAATCAATATTACCGTACATTTGATCCAAATCGCTTATTCCGAATGGGCCGTTAGCACTGAACGGATTCATCATATCAAGAACTTTTTTGATTCCTTTTAGAGGTTTTTCAGGTCTGTTTTGTAATACGAAACCTGTTGAGTTTTCATAAGAACTAACTAATGCTTTTGATAACATAGGTACGCCGAATGTTACAGCACCGGTTGAAACAATATCTCTTACAAGAATTTCAGGAATTTCGGAATAATCTTTTTTCTTAGTAACAGAATCTTCCGGAGCACGTTTTGCTGCGGTTTTAACACGAGGAGCAATCAACCCGCCTGCTGCTAACGATGTCATCAGTGCAGGAGTTAATTGGTTTCCGTTAAATTCAAAGAATTTTGCAAACTTGTCATATCTTCCTGTGAAAGATACATTACCGTTGTTTTTGTTTTCTTTAGCAGGAGTTTCAACTTTTTCAGGAGATTTTTCTGCATTTGCTTGGTTTGGTGCTCCTAATGCTCCCGGAGGGACAGGGTTAACTAATTTATACAACATCGGTACTATTGAAAGTGAGCCGATTGTTGATGCTGCTGCTAATGCGTTTACAACTGCTCTTGATATAAGAGATTTCTTTTGAAGTTTTTCTGTATATTCAGGTGTAATATCAGCGACATTCTTTCCTTTAACAGTGTCTTGAACATAATCTCTCATACCGTTGATTGCTTTTTCAGTTGAGAATACTTCACCGTCTAATTTTACTCTGTTTACCATGTTGTAATCAGATGAATTAGACTTGTGGTATTCGTTGAACATATTTAGCAGATTATTTTTCTCACGTTTTTGAGCCTTTTTAAGGATTGATTTTCTCTTTCCTGTTGCTTCTGCGATATGTCTGTCATAACTGTCGAGTTTTTCAACGGATGCAACAGCCTTTTCAACAAAACTTGCTTCTTTAGATGCATCTGCGGTTGGAGTTGTTGCTTTAACCATTGATTCAATATTCTTCTTATAGAATGCTGATTTCAATGAGTTTACGCTATCCTTGCTTTCGCCTTTTACTAATTCGGTCATGTTCTTGCCTAAGCGTTTAATAAGTCTTGAATTAGTAAATGAAGATTTACCTGCAAATTTTCTGCCTAAAAGCAAAACTAATACAGGTGTAAACATCATGAATGGACCTGATAAACCTTCTCTGATAAGTACTTCAGCCCCTTCTTTGAAGTTCAAATCTTTAAAACTCGTTTTCTTCTTTTGGCCATCTTCGTTGACCCCACGGTGTAAGCCTTCTCTTGTACGAGGAACAGTCATGCCCAATGTATCTTGGATTAAGAAGGATGCGATAAATCCGCCTTTTTCTATTCCGTTCATCATTATTCCCGGAATATCCATTAATCCTTTGAAGTTTGGAGCAGACTGATGTTGGTTATTACTTTTTTCAGTCTTATTATTATATATGTTGTTTACTGTACCTACAGAATTGATTTTCAAGAGTTAAACCTTCCATTAAAAAACGTACTAACCATAACCGTACATGAATAAAAAGTGTAAAAAAGTATAAAAATTGCTATTTTGTTACAAAAATACACTTTATCTTTACATTATCAAATAATAATCACACCCCTTAATTGATTTGATTGAACACGTTCACTGATTATAGCCTATTTTTAAGGTTTCGACAAGTGTATACTTTACAATTGTTAATATTATTAATATTTTGGGCTAAAAAAGAGGTTTTATTGCTCTGTCTAAAATGCCTAAACAGTACGATATTACTATTCCGTAGTTGGTTATAGGAATATTTTGTCTGTTAGATATTAAAATTCTTGATAGGACTTCTTTTCTGTTTGTCATACATGCTCCGCAATGTATAATTAACTTATATTCACTGATATCAGGGAAGTCATGCCCTGTTTTGTATTCAAAATTAAGGTTAAAACCAAGTCTTTTTTGTAAGAGTTTTGGGATTTTTACTCTTGCAATATCATCATCAATTGCGTGATGAGTACAACTTTCAAGAATCAAAATCTTATCGTTAGGTTTTAGCGTGGTTATTGAGTTTGCACCTTTTACAAAGGTGTTTAAATCACCTTTTAGTCTTGCAAATAAAATAGAAAATGATGTCATTTGTATATCATCTGATACGATTTCGGACACTTCTTTAAATGCTTGAGAGTCTGTGACAACAAGTTTTGGTTTTGTTTTTAAATTAGATAGGATATATTTCAGGTTATCGACCTGTGTCACGACAGAAATACATTGGTTATCTAAAATATCTCTGATTGTTTGCACTTGAGGTAAGATTAGTCTGCCTTTTGGGGCTTCTTTATCAATTGGTGTCACAAGTACTATAATATCTTTTTTTTCAATTTTATCTCCTAATATTGATGGCGGATTAACAAAATCATCAGGAACAATTTTGACCAGAGCAGATACAAATATATCGGTTAAATTTTTTGTTTTTAAGGCTGATATTTGAATAATATTATTTGTATAGTTGTTTATTTCGGATAATTTTAATTCTGAAACAGGTTCAATATCTGTTTTGTTTATGATAACAAGATATGGAATTTTCAATGTTTCAAAATTATTTATCAGTGATAGTTCGTATTCGGTTAAACCGTTAAAATCAGTAATAATCAACCCAATATCAGTTCTGTTAAGTACGGAGAAAGTTTTTTCTTTTCTTAAATCGCCTAAAGTTGTATTGTCATCAATTCCTGCGGTATCGAGAAATGTAACTGCTCCGATTGGAAATAATTCTGCTGACTTTTCAACAATATCTGTTGTCGTTCCTTTTTGTTCGGAAACAATTGATACATTTTGACCTGTAATCGAATTGAGAAAAGAAGATTTCCCAACATTTGTTCTGCCGAATATAGATATATGTAGTCTTAATGATTTTAGTGATTTCATAAATAATATCCTCTATTTAATAGTATATAAAAAACAGCAATTGTAAAAGACATTAAACATGAATACGAATTAATAGTTTGAAACCGGTTATACATAGACGTGTAAGTTGATAATCATGTAAAATGTTTGTTTATAATAACAATCGATTAAAAAAACACAAATAGAGAATTTTAATATATATCGGGTTAAAATCCGACCTATATATTTTTTCGTCAGGCAGTGCCTGACCTAATTACTTTTTTTGTTATATTTCTTAAAAATTGTAGATTCTGAAAGTTGTTTATCTTATATTTATCTTAATCAACGACTTGGAATGTACCCTATGAATAGTATTACAATTAACGAACAAAACCAACGTTTTAATCAATCTCAAAGTGCATTTAATAATTTCCCAAAATCAAAACCAATGATTATGGCTAATTTGCCTGCGAAAAATTTATTAAATAAAAATAACCAAAAAGAAGAACGTAAAAAAACAATGTTGTTAGGAGGAACCGCACTGATTGCAGGTGTATCCGCTCTTGTTTTATCAAAGGGTTTTCAATCTGCAACGAAACAAGGACTTAAAGTGTTAAAAAATCAGTTGGAAGACAGACTTGAAACTGTTTCTATTGATAATTCCGATAAAAAAGTATCTTTTTATGAATCGTCTATCCGAAAGATAAATTCATTTATTAAAAAAACTGAAAGTGTTAATAATA
>CACXGY010000112.1 GCA_902767275.1 uncultured bacterium
ATGTGTGCCGCAATAGCTCAGTTGGTAGAGCAAGGGACTGAAAATCCCTGTGTCCTTGGTTCAATTCCGAGTTGCGGCACCATTTTTTATAATAAGAATTTTTGGACAATGCAACTCGGAATTACATTCCGAGCCTCTCACAAAACGATACTTAATCGTTTTGTTCGGCAGAGTGGCACCATTTTTTTTGCAGTTTACTGCAAAAAAATGGGCTCTTAACTCGGAGCAACCTCAAGGGTTGCCCTCTCGGAAAATGATACTTAATCATTTTCCTGCGGCAGAGTGAGTTGCGGCACCATTTTTTATAATAAAAAATTTTAGATAAAGATAATTTGTCGGATTAGTAAATTCGACCAACGTGCTTTGCAATGGGATGAAGTAAAAATTTCCGGCCCTTTGCAAGGGAAGGGGTAGGGTAGGGTTGCCGATTGGTTTATCACATAGCCGGTAGGGTTAACTTTAGTCAGTAAAATATTATTTTTCGGTAGGCTTTAATTTTAACGACATGTTATCTCCTTTACTGTATCACTTGATAAATAAATATATTGAATTTATAAAGTGTTTATTTTACAATAATTATGTAATTAATATTTGTAAAAGAGTTTTATATGAAAGTTAGATTAGATTCAGATATTTGTGTACATACTCCTATAAAAAGAAGTTCTTCTTGTTTGTTCAAAACCCCTGTGGCATACAGGAAACCTTCGATTGAATACCATGCGGTTGATTTGATGAAGAATGGACATATAAGCACCTGGAACAAGTGTTTACTTGATGTCGTCGACAAAGTATCCCTCGTTATGGATAAACATCCGAAAATTGGGAAATGTATTATTGGATTTGCTGAAAAAATGTTAACAAAGAATGTTTAGCATAAATTAATATCGTAAAATAGCAGACTTAAATTTTAAATATTTATAATCAAATTTTTTGAATTTTTTCAAATATTAAATAAAAAGCAAAAATATTTTTCAGAGGTTTTATAGATTATACAAAGTATCAATTTAACTCTATGAATATTAATCTTTTGAATTCAAATAATTATATTTCTCTGCCTAAAGTTGGTAATAATTTTGCCGACAAAATCTGTAATGATAATTATTTAACAGAGGATTCTTTTCTAAAATCCACTACTGTTACATTTTGTCAAAAAACAGAAAACAAGCCACAAATTGTCCCAATTAAGAATGAACAAGAATATATTAATACTATTGAAAAAATACGTTCTTCTAAAGTATTTGATTTCACTGTGAATAAAGATATCTATAAGTCTATTCCTGCTGAACAAGAAGGACTTCTATTATATGCAGGTTATGGGGATTTATCAGATGATATTAATAGATTTTTAAGCGGCAGACCAATGAAAACTATAAACAAATCTGTTGCAAAAGACGTTGTTCGTGCGGTCGATTATTCATTAAAAGAACTGGACAAAGAATATGGGAAATATAAAGGTATTGTATACAGACAAGGATTTTTCCCAATAAATTCAGGTCAATATGTTTCTACTACTGAAGATCCTGTTATTGCGGCTACATTACGGGGAGGGATATACTTTAATAAAGATCTACAATACTATATAATCAAAACTAACAATGGTCATAGAATAAATGAATTTCAAAAAGATATGGGTTCGGATTACGCTGACGAGGAAGAAGAAATTTTAATTCCCAGAACTTCTAAACTCAAGGAAATTGAACATCCTACTGGAGAGTTGCTTCAAGAAAAGAAAAAGTTTATAAGAATTTTAGAAAAATATAATCATGAACCTATATATAATGATTCAATAGTAAAGGTTCTCGTTGAAGTTTAATCGTTCTTTTTCAATGCTTTTGAGCGTAAATCTCTGTGATAAGTTATTGCAAATCTGTGTGCTTCATCACGAATTCTCTGAATTAAAAACATAGCATTAGAATCGATAGGAATGCGTACTGATTTTGATTGATTTGGCAAAAAAACTTCTTCTTCACGTTTTGCGAGTGATACAAAATCAATCCCTTCTATTCCCATAGATTTTACAACTTCCATAACAGAAGAAAGTTGCCCTTTTCCGCCGTCAATTATTATTAAATCAGGTTTTTCCCATTTCTTTTCACCCAGTCGTGACAATCTTCTTGTTAAAACCTCTTTCATAGATAAAAAATCATCGGGTTTTCCTTCTGTTGATTTTATTTTGAACTTTCTATAATCTGTTTTTTTACTCATACCGTTATAAAATACTACCATTGAAGCAACTGTATTAGTACCTTGTATATGTGATATATCGTAACATTCTATTCTATTTGGGAAATTTGTCAATTTTAATTTTTCTTGAAGATATTTTCCCACCTCATTAAAGTCATTTCTTATTGATGCCAGTTTTTTTATTCGAGCGGTTTCAAACAGGTTTTTTACATTTTTTTGTGCGAGTTCGTATAGTTCTTTGCCTTGTTTCGCTTTTCCGTAGTTTATTTTGATTTTTTTATGTGATATTACTTCCAACCAGTCTTGATATAATTGTTTTTCTCCGATTTGTTCAAGATCAGGCGAAACTATTTTATCGGGAAATTCTAACATTAATGTAGAATAATATTCTTGGAAGAATCTTTCAAAAAATTCGTTTTTGTCCTCGTTCTCCATAAAATATGTGAAATCTTTCTTGTCTATTAATCTTCCTTCTCTGATTAATAATATTGTTATTGCAAAAATACCTTCTTCGTATATAGTTGCGATAATATCTTCATTTAGCCGTTCATTTTCGTATACGACTTTTTGATGTTCAAGTGTTTTTTGTAAATCAAGATAACTGTCACGCATTCTTGCGGCTTTTTCGTATTGTTCTGTTTTTGAATATTCTTCCATTTGAGTTTTTATTCGTTTTATCAGTTCTGTTTGTTTTCCGGATAAAAACAGTTCAACTTGTGAAACAATATTCTGATATTCTTTCGGACTTACTTTCCCTTGACAAGGAGCAAGACATTTGCCTATATGATAATATAAGCAGGGTCTGTTTGAAAATTTTGGAGTTTTACACTGTTTCAACGGGAATATTTTTTTTAAAAAATCCAGCGTAGAATACATTGCACGACTATTAGTATACGGCCCGTAATATCTTCCCTTATCAGGATTGATATTTTTTTTTCTTACAACGGTTATTCTTGGGTAATCCTCATCTGTTATTAAAAAATACGGATATTTTTTATCATCTTTTAACAGAATGTTATATTTAGGTTTATGTTTTTTTATAAGGTGTGCTTCAAGAATAAACGCTTCTACTTCGGAATCAGTTATGATATATTCCATTTTTTCTATTTTTGACACAAGTACTGCTACTTTTACACGGTCATGTTTTTTGTGGAAATAACTGGATACTCTGCGTTTCAAATTTTTTGCTTTTCCAACATATATTATTTCCCCGTTTTTATCATAATAAAGATAACAACCGGGTAATGTCGGTACAAGTTTTAATGTTTCTTCAAGTTCTTTGTTCATATAATTGAATTATACCATTTAGTCATATAAAACAAAAGCACTTGTGTTATTGCACAAGTGCTTATTATCTCTTTTTAAGAAATTTACAAACTACTTACCGTTAACAGTTGTTTTGAATTTCTTACCAGCAGAGAATACAGGAACTGTCTTAGCAGGGATTTTGATTTCCTTACCAGTTTGAGGGTTTCTACCTGTTCTTGCTGCTCTTTTTCTAGATTCGAATGTACCGAAACCTACTAAAGTAACTTTTTTACCTTTAGCAACTGTCTTTTGAATAGTATCAACTAAAGCGTTTAAAACTTCACCAGCATCTTTTTGAGTAACTTTTGCTTTTTTTGAAATTTCTTGTACTAATTCTTCTTTGTTCATTATAAAACTCCTTTCTTAAGTATTACTCCTTTATTATAGG
>CACXGY010000113.1 GCA_902767275.1 uncultured bacterium
AGATAAGATACTACTTATAGTCCTATTGCCTTTATTAATCGGCAACCCTTCCCTAACCCTTCCCTTGCTAAGGGCAGGGAACATGACTTCCTTCCCTTGACAAGGGAAGGACTGAGGATGGGTTGCCAATTCTCTAACTAACGTTAGTTAATGCTCAAAAAATATCAGTTATAAATAATAAATATTATTAAACTTAACGTTACAAAAAAGTAATATTAGTAAAAAGGATATTCACAAAGTATATCTGATAATGTTATTATTAATATATGGTCGAGTTAGAAAAATTATATTGTGAAGTGCCGCCTACAAAACTAAGGCACAAAAAAGAACCGTTTCGACATGCCCGCACATCAAAATTTTGGTTATGGGTTGCCGATAGATTTTTCTACGGCATGCTTGAAGATAGGTTCTGTGCATTCAGATACAAAGGGTACGAAAACTTTTTAAATCGTGATGATAAGTATCCGACAATCTTTTTTGCCCCGCACAGCAACTGGTGGGATGGTATAGTCGGTTATAATCTTTGTAACAGACTGTGCAAAAAAGAAATTCGTCTAATGATAGAAGAACTCAACAGATTCCCTTTACTTAGACGTGCGGGCGGATTTAGCGTAAACAAAAAATCTCCGCAGGCATCAATGGAATCGTTAAAATATTCTGTTCGTGCAATGAAAGATTTGAACGCAATATTATACCTTTTCCCGCAAGGAATAATTAATCCTCCTGATCACAGACCAATAGAATTTCAAACCGGATTAGCATACATTGCTCAAAAAGCAGTCAAAGAATACGGGAAAATAAATCTCATACCTGTTGCGGTAAATTATTTCTTCTTGCGTGATAACAGACCGGAAGTATGGGTTGAAATGGGTAAATCTATTGAGTTAACAGATGCTAAAATAGACAGAAAAGAATATTCGGACTATTTGGCAAAAGAACTTGAAACACTTTGCGACAATCAAATTAAAGACGTATCAAATGCTAATTTCAAAGGATACGAAACATTATTTCAACAAAAATTAGCATGGTATAGAGAATTTGAACAAAACCTAAAGAAAATTAAAAACAAACGTAAGAATAAAGAAAATGAATAACTAACATATTAATCGTTTGCCCGAACATAAAATTAATAGTACAATAAGCCTATGAATAAATTTAGATTTTTAACATCAGGAGAGAGTCACGGGAAATGCCTTAACGCTATAATTGAAGGTGTTCCTTCAGGGTTTGAAATTTCTATAGAAGAAATAAACCATGATTTATGGCGAAGACAACAAGGATATGGCAGAGGCGGAAGAATGAAAATTGAAACCGATAAGGCAGAGATTAAATCAGGTATTCGCCACGGAATAACGACAGGTGCTCCGATTTGTCTTGAAATAACAAATAAAGATTACGAGAATTGGGCAACAGTTATGGACACTACTCCTATTGATTTATCTGATGAAACAGTTAAATCTGTTATAGATTCTAAATCCTTCACAAAACTAAGACCCGGACACGCAGATTATGCAGGGGCTATAAAATACAATCAAAACGATTTGAGAAACGTATTGGAACGTTCCAGTGCAAGAAAAACTGCAATAGAAGTTGCTGTCGGAAGTATTGCAAAACAAATCTTAAAACAATTTGGAATCGAAGGAGTTTCTAACGTAATCCAAATCGGAAATGCTAAATGTAACTTTGATATTTCTAACCACACATTATCGGAAATAAAAAATATTACCGAACAATCAGAAGTAAGATGCTATGACAAAAATGCATCCGAAAAAATGAAACAAGAAATTGACAAAGCAAAAGAGCAAGGCACAACTATAGGCGGTAAGTTTGAAGTATATTATACCGGTTTACCGGTAGGGTTAGGGTCTTTTGTGCATTATGACAGAGCAATAGACGGACATATTGCACAAGCAATAATGTCTATCCCTGCGATTAAAGCGGTTGAAATCGGAAAAGGAACAGAAGTTGCCAATATGAACGGGGCAGAAACTCATGATCCGTTTATCATAAAAGATAATACTATCGCCCGCACCTCAAATAATGCAGGAGGAATAGAGGGCGGCATGACAAACGGAGAAATGCTTATTGTTCGTGGGACAATGAAACCTATCCCGACAATGAAAACACCTTTGCCAACTGTTGATATAAAAGATATGACGAACTCCGAAGCACATTTTGAACGTTCTGATGCCTGTGCGGTTCCTGCTTGTGCGGTTGTAGCAGAAGCAAGAGTTGCAACTGTTCTGGTAAACGAATTTTTAAATAAATATGGCGGAGACAGTTTTAAAGAAATAAAGGCTCATTATGACTGCTAATATTGTTTTAACAGGTATGATGGGAGCAGGTAAATCAACCATCGGTAAAGCCCTTTCTAAAATATTAAAAGATTACACTTTTATTGATGTCGATAATGTTATTGTCGATATAGAAGGTATGACTATTTCGGAAATTTTTGAAAAAAAATCAGAGGAATACTTCCGAACAATTGAAAAAGAAATTATACAAGAACTCTCTCAAGAAGAAGATTTGATTATTGCACTTGGCGGTGGTGCTTACGAAAATAAAGAAACAAGAGAAATTCTTGAAGAAAACTGCAAAGTTATTTATCTCAAAAGCACTGTGGATAGACTTTTTAATCGGATAAAAGATGATAAAAACAGACCTTTATTACAATGCGAAAACCCTAAAAGTAAATTGGAAGAATTGTTAAAATTAAGAGAACCTAATTACTTAAAAGCAGAATATATTATAGAAACCGATAACAAAAATATTGATGATATAACAAAAGAAATTATTGAAATGGTATTGTAACTATATAACAAATATTTAACAATCTTTTCTCCTTTTTTTATTTCATATATCATATATTATATGAATAAAGTTTTTAATGTATTTATATTAAGTATTATTTTTGCTATATCCATTCCTTCAAACACAATATTTGCACAAACATCTGTGGAACAAATAGAACAGGAACAATCAAACCATTCATTAGAAACAATTCAGCAAGAACCTTTAATTCCTAACGAAGTTATCCAACAAGATGAACAAGAACAACCTATTGATACAGACACAATAAATAACACAAAACCGGATGAAAAAATTCAAACTTCTCAACCTGAAAACGAAAAAGAACAAGAACTTACTGATAATGACACAACATCTGTTGATAAAAATACAAACGTATTAAAAACAATTCAACAAACTGATGATAATAAACAACCGACTGATTTATCAAATACAATTAACAACAAAACAATCCATAAACACCAAAACAGAATAACAAAAGTTATCTTAAAAAAATATAATAACTTAAAAAAAACAAACTTATATAACAGAATAATATTTATAAAAAAACGATGCATCAATAAATTATCAACGATTCCATACATAAAAAATATTATTCCGACAAAAAAACCGGTTGTAGCACAACAATCTTTTAAACATACAGAAATTGTTCCATATTATTTAATAACAAAGGAATTTTCTCTAAACGATACCTTTTTTATTGATAAAATAACATCAATTACAGAGATGATGCCCTACCATATTTTAATACAAAATTCAATGAAAAAGATTGCTGTTTCAAAAAATACAATTACCCCCGAAGGTACAACAGATTTTTCTGTTCTTGTCAACGCACCATCACCGCAAATAACAATCAAAGGTTCTCCTAAAACTGCTAAATTAGTTATAGATATACAAAAAAACACTATGTACAAATATGATAAACAAGGGTTTCCTAAAAAAGCCTACCTGGTAGCGACAGGCGGACGAGGAACAAGAACCCTTCCCGGGTTAAGGATTGTAACCTACAAAGAACGTTTCCCATACTCAGGTGCTCCTGAGAGTAAACGTGGAAAAAATCCGTATGCCTACGGACCATATATTATATTTGTTAATGTTATAAACCCTGAAACGGGCAGACAATATTCTATTGAACAGTTATTACACGGCAATTGCAATGAATCCAGCATCGGGAAAAAAGTATCTCTCGGTTGCGTAAGAACAAATAACAAAGTTATGAGCAAAGAATTATCAAAAGAGGTTACAAGAGGAGATTATATTTTGCTCATAAATCCGGATATTGATACTTAATAAATATTTTTAAATTTATTATTCACAAATATCTGCTTTACGGTTATAATTATTATTAAGGAGAGTTTTAAATGCCAGATGCAAATATTACCGTAAATATTTCGGAAGTGCCTTCACATAGTTATCCTATATATATTAATAGTGACAATTTTAAAAATCTAAAATTTCAACTTGATGAAGAAACAAAGAATAGAAAAAGATTAGTAATTTTTTCAGAAAAAGTTTATAAACTTTATGGAAAATTTTTCAATTTCGATAAGTCTGAAACCTTTGTATTAAAAGACGGAGAGAAAGAAAAAAACATAAAGAATTTTGAAAAAATTATTAAAAAAGCCATCGATTTAAAACTTTCAAGAAAAGATATTATAATTGCAATCGGAGGAGGAGTAGTCGGTGATATGGCAGGATTTGTTTCTGCCGTTTACATGCGTGGAATAGAATTTATTCAAGTACCTACAACACTTCTTGCTTGCGTAGATTCTTCCGTCGGAGGTAAAACTGCAATTGATATGCCCCATGGTAAAAATTATGTAGGTGCTTTTTACCAGCCTAAAGCCGTATATATTAATTTGAATTTCCTTAAAACACTCAACGAAAAACAATATAAATCAGGGTTTGGAGAAGTTATTAAATACGGATTTATTGAGAAATGCTGCAATCATTCTGAATATTTTAACCTAATAAATTTTCTTAAAAATAATCGTGATAACTATGAAAACAGAAACATTGAATTTTTATCACATATTATTGAAATATGTCTAAAACTAAAATCCTCCGTTGTGGCACAGGATGAAAAAGAAAAAGGACTCAGACAAATTTTAAATCTTGGCCATACTTTCGGACACGCTCTGGAGGAAATAACAGGTTACAGACGATATACTCACGGTCTTGCCGTAGTATATGGTTTGATGTTTATATTTAACTACGCTTTAAAAAATAATTTTTGCAGCAAACATTATTATGATGAAGCCTATACTCTTTTAAATATTTACGGATATGAACCATCTAAATTATTTTTTATAAATAAAACGAAAATTATAAAATTAATGAAGGCAGATAAAAAATCAAAAGATAACTTAATAACATTAATTGTTCCCACAGAAGAAGGAATAGTAAAAGAACATAAAACTGACGGAAGTGATATTCAGTTATCAATAAACTATATATTGAAGGATTAGTTAATGACAATAAAATTTATACATACCGCAGATATTCATTTAGGCAGACCGTTCTCTGACTTATCAATGTCAGATGATAAAATTGAACTTTGTAATCGTGCTTGTGAAAATGCGTTTAATAAAATTGTTGAACTTGCCATTCAAAAGAAAGTTGATTTTGTTTTGATTGCAGGCGACAGTTTTGATGATGACGAACCCGACCTCAGTACAAAACTATTATTTATTAATAACCTCAAAAAACTTGCTGATAATAATATAAAATCGTACATTATATGCGGAAATCACGATCCGATTAGTATGTATAAAAAATATGACAGTTATTTTAAATTTGATGAAAAGTATAACGGTATAATAAATATAGTTGGTGTAACAACAGAAAATAATATTGCAAGTTTTGAAGAAGATGAATATATAATCCACTCGGTAAGTTTTGAAACAAACGAGAGCAAAAATCAAACCGTTCTTTTATCTCCAAACTCATCAGGCACAAAACTAAATATCGGTTTGATGCACTGTGATTTAGACAAAACCGAGTCTGATTATGCTCCTTGTTCAAGAGAAGATTTGAGAAAACTCAATTATAATTATTATGCACTCGGTCATATTCATATTCCGTCTGATAATAATGAAAACATCGTTTATTCCGGCTCTCCTCAAGGACGAACCAGAAAAGAAACCGGAACACACGGATGTTGGTATATTGAAGCAGAAAATAATTCTATAACTAACAAAGAATTTCTTCCTGTTGATTGTGTAAGGTTTAAACAACTTGATATTGATTGCTATGATTATAAAAACAAAATTGACGTATTCGAAGCCATTGACGAACAAACCAATAGTTCATCCGATAATTCAATACTCAACTTGTTTGAAATAAACCTTATCGGGATAACATCTGCGTACGAGGATTTAAACACAGAAGATAATCTTATTGAAGAATACATAGAAAATTATAATAAAATATCTGATAACATCAGAGTTTATAAAATAAACAACGAAACTATCCCCGATATTAATGATACAGAAATATTAAATGATACAGGGATTATTGGTTTATTAGCAAATAGTTTTAATAACGATTCTGATATTAATATTGATAACATTTACGACACCGTTTCAGATATTCATGAAAATATTTATAAAAAATTAAAATTGGATAATGATACAAAGACTATTCTATCTTCTTCGCTTATTGAAGATAAAGAAGAAATTCTCAAAAGTGTCGAACAAGAATTAAAATCAGTGTGCAAAGAAATATATCTGACAGAAGAAAATAAATAACTATGAAATTATATATAAAAGAAACTCAAATAGATAATTATAATGAAACAACTAATCAATTCATAAAATACGATGAAGGGTTAAATATAATCTGCGGAAATAATGAAGCGGGTAAATCAACATTGATGAACTTTATAAAAAATATTTTTATGAAAAAATCTGATGCAAAAGGATATGTTAAATGTAATTTTGATGGAGAAGATTTTAATTTAAGAGCGGAAAAAAAATCTAAAGAAAACGAACAATATTTAAAAAACATTTCTTCAAACAATTATAAGACAGGTTTTATAATAGACATAGATGATATAATGTTTGCAAAGAAAGCCGATTCTGAAACTTTAATAAATACAATAAAAGATTCTTCCGGTAATTACATTAATTCTAAACAAGAGGAATATTATAACTATATTTATAAAAAATCTCCAATACCGTTAACGGGTAAAAATGAAGCCTCAAAAAATTTTAAAGATAAATTTAATGAAATAAAAACTATAGACTCAGAAATAAAACACTTAGAACAACAGGAAGAAGAATATAATAATATTTGTTCAAAAATAAATGAAACTGAAAAACAATTACAAATAATTTCAGACAAAATTAATTGCGGTGAAATATTATTACAAGAACAAAATATAACTAATGAAATAAAACAAATTAAAATAAATAAAAAATTATTATCAAACAAAGCAAATTTTGACAAACTAAGAGAAGAATACGGAGCATTAAATTTTGAAAAACAAAAAACAACACAAATAAACAATGCAATAGAAACGTATTCTCTCTTATACAAAGAAAAATTAAAAGAATTAAACACAATAGAACCTTTTACAGAAGATAGCATAAACATATTTGATACATCTGTTGAAAATTTAAAATTGGCTAATACGTTAAAAGAAGAAGAAAAGTCCATACTTACGGAACAAAATATAATTCAAAATAATATTGATAATTTGAACAAAAATATTGATGATATAAATATTGAAATTGAAACACTTACAAATAGTATTGCGGATTTTAAAATAATTGATATCTCAGAATACAAAAATGACAGAGATTTACTTGAAAATTATAAAACTAATTATTCAGAAATAATGAGCAAGGCATTGTCATACGGAAACAAAAATATTGATACGGAAAAATTCTTCACGATTATGTTTTTCTTAATATTTGGCGGTCTTTTAATGGCGAGCATAGGAGTTTTAATACTATCATTTAACACCGCTTTTAAACTCTATTCTGAAATATTTCTTGCAATTTCAATATCAGGATTATTAACAACTCTCATTAAATTTATGTCCTCAAGAAAAAATTCCCCACAAAAAAGTTTTACAAAAGAATTAAATAAATTAGCGAAAGAAATTATTAATTTGTTAAATAAACATGGATATATCATTTCAAAAGATAATGATTTTATGGTTCAAACTGGATTATATATTCAAAAAATGAATGATAAAATTTCAGAATATACTATAGTTGAAAATGATTTATTAAAAACAAAAATTCAACTTCAAAAAACACAACAAGAACTTGAAACACAAAAGGATAAACAAAAAGATATCTATCAAAAGTATGAAAAATTAACTCAGAACAAAACAGAATTTTTAACAAAATTTGATGTAAAAAATATAGAAAATTTTAATGAAATATTTGATATAATTAAAGAGTTAAAAGAGAGTCAAAACAATCAATTCAAGTTGAATGAAGATTTAAAAAATATAGATAAAAAAACTGAAAGTTTTGTTAAAAATTTGAATGAATTTATAACAAATTCAGAATTAGAAACAATTCAAAACTTAAACAAATATGATTATGACGAATTTGAAAAAACTCTGTCTGAAATAAGAACATTAATAGATGAAACTATTTCTAACGATAAAATTCTTGCAGAATATAATAATAAAATAGCAGATTATCAAACAGAACTTGAAAAATATTCCGAAACCACAAAAAACAGTTTATTGGAAATTAACCCCGAAACGATATTAATATTAAAAGAAAAACAAGAAGAATTAAAAGAAGAAAAAATCAGACTGACTCAAACAAAAGAAAACCTCGAAAGAGTAGGTAGTTTAGTTGATATAAAAAATGATAAAAATATAAAAATAAATCAATTAAAAGAACAATTAAAAACCCTTATAAAGAAAGAAGTTATATATAATCTAATTCAAAAAGCAAAAGAAAAATTTAATGAAACACAACCTAATCTGGTTTGTGCAAAAGAATATTTGAATAAAATAACTTGCGGAAAATATAACGAAATAAATTTTGAAACAGGAACAATATCAGGAAATGAAATTGGAGATAAAGACTGGGATTGTTTGAGTCGTGGTACGAAAGAACAATTATATTTAGCATTAAGACTTGGATATGCAAATAATTTTTCAAAAAATATTGACGGAACCCCTAATGGATTGCCTGATATGCCATTGATTATTGATGATGCATTTGTTAATTTTGATCCGAACAGAACAGCCGCTATTTTAAAATGTTTAAAAGAATTCTCTAAAAACAATCAAGTATTATATTTTACATGTCATACAAATTCGACAAAAGAACTCTTAAAAAAAGAAAAAATAAAACATTCTTATATTGAGATATAAATACAAAAAAATAACGGTTAGACTAAAATAGTCTAACCTGTTATTACTCGTGCTTTTGGTTTAGTTTATTTAGGTTTTTGGTTTGTTATATTAAAACTTATTATGCAGTATATCTCAAATTGCCTTGAACTTGAGGATTTCTGTTAAAAGTTTGATTTGCTAAGAAATCTCTGTTAGTAAATGTGGTATTTGTATCCAGTAATATAGCATCTCCTGCGAATTGACTTGCGATTTGAGAAGCAATCATATAATCTTGAGCCGTCGGAGCAGTTTGTGCAATATTATTTTGAGTTGTTTGAGGTGCAGTTGTTTGAACAGATTGAGAATTTTGTGATATAACTGCATTTTGTTCTGCCGGCGACATTTGTTGCAATAATGCTTTACCTTCTTCCGTATTCAAATAATAATTTTGTAAAAGGTTAGATGCCGGAGTGTATGATGAATTTTGCATAAACAAAGGCACATCTTGTACTCCTCCGGCTGTTTGTTTAGGTTGGTTATATTGAGGTTGTTTTGCAGCATATATTGATTGGTTCCAATCTATTTGTGAACCAAAGAAATCGTTTGCCATTGATGTTTGAGCCATCGCATACGGATTTGCTGCTGAAGTTGTTGTTTGTGTTTGTGTGGTAACCGCAGGTGCAACTGCAGTAATTTTTGAATCTGCCATAAATAACCTAACCTATAATTAATAAACTAACCTTACATTTATATAAAGTTTTTCTTTTCATGAGAATTGCTTTGCAAGAAGAAAATATTAAGTTTTGTAACAAACAACATGTATTTTTATAAAAAAGGGGTTACAAAAACGAAAAAATTTGGTACATGTATATTAGTGTAGATATGAATTTTGTTTATCCCACGTTGTATTAAGTAGAGTAAGGGCTATCAAATGGTTTCTTCAATTAGTTCAATAAATCAATACCCTGTAAATAATGAAGCCTTGGAAGTAATCAGACGATTACAATCACTGGGTGTAACTCCTTCAGGTAATTTGAGCATTGACAAGCAACGTTTGC
Source organism: uncultured bacterium (assembly GCA_902767275.1). Taxonomy (GTDB): domain Bacteria; phylum Cyanobacteriota; class Vampirovibrionia; order Gastranaerophilales; family Gastranaerophilaceae; genus UBA2883. Next base: position 10,177 of record CACXGY010000113.1, read on the forward strand.
AAGCAGCAGAATTACAAAAACGTCAAGCAACGCTTGCGACAAATTCAGAACAAAATCTGAATAAATTAACAGGAACAGGCAAAGATTTTTCATCTACATTAACAAATATCAATAAACAACTACCTGCGGTAGTTGAAAACAGGGGCAATAACAATGTCCAATCAATCGGTTTGGTAAAAGGTACACAATCCCTGCACACATATAATTCTGGGAATAAGCCCGTTGGTGAGGCAGATGGGAATGATTACGAGTCTGTATACAAAATGGTTGGTGCTACTCAACTCGGTGAATTAAAGAAAATACGACTCGGATTAATCGCATAAATATTTGCAACATATATTATAAAGAGGATAATTATATCCTCTTTATTTTTATGGTACAGGATCATAACCGCCTTCATTTAAAGGATGACATTTAGAGATTCGTTTTATACTTAACCATCCTCCTTTAATAATTCCATATTTAATTATGGCTTCTTTTGTATATTCCGAACACGTAGGGTAAAACCTGCAATGTGCAGGAGTGTGTCTGGATATCTTTTGATATATTTCTATTATGAATATCAATAACCGTTTCATATCACGATATTACCATAAATCACTTTTTTATTCACAAAAAAACTGACCTAAAAGGTCAGTTTTTATCCTAATTCATTCCTTAATAATTTTTCCGATTTCCTTGCTTTTGTTTTTCCTAAATTCCTTAGCCTTTAACTAAGTTTTCCTTTTCTTTTTCCTAGTCTAACAGCGCCATCAATTTGTCCGCATTTTCATTTGCTAATGCAACATTACGAACTCTGCTCTTATGCATATAAGTTCTTAATGCTTCTCTGATTAACTCTGATCTGGATCTGTTTTCGCCTGCTGCTACATTGTCAATTTCATCAAGAAAGCGTTCAGGCATTGAAATCAATACTCTTGCCATTCATTTCTCCTTATAATTAATATTTTCTCGTGTATTTTCTCCGTATATATATATTAAGGTAAAAGTATATAAAAAATTGCCTTTTTGTATATACACATCTTAACATTAGTTAACAAAAGTCTAAAAACGCAAATTATTACAGAGTTATAAGTTTTAATTAACCTTTAATTGCACCGTCATTTTCGCCTGAAATAAAATATTTTTGCATTGCAAGGAAAAATATTACAATAGGTATTGTTGCCAAAATCGAACCTGCTGCGATAAATCGCCAATTAGAAGAAAACATGCCTTGCAGATTATTAATTCCCACCGGAAGTGTATACATTGAATCTTTTGTTAAGACTATACTCGGCCATAAGAATTCTCCCCAAGACCCAATAAAAGTAAAAATAGCAAGAACGGCAAGAGATGGTTTTATCATTGGAACACAAACTCTCATAAACATTTGAAAAACGTTACATCCGTCAATAATTGCGGCTTCTTCCAACTCTCGAGGGATTTTTAAAAATGCCTGACGCATTAAGAAGATACCAAAAGCATTAACTGCAAACGGTAAAATGAGTCCTAAATACCCCATAACATTATTAACACTATCTATAAGATTAAGTTTTATTGTTATTAAATATACAGGCAGCATGATTGATTGAAACGGAATCATAATAGTTGCCAAAACAGAAAAAAATACTATTTTTTTTCCTTTAAATTCCATTCTAGCCAAAGGATAAGCCGCAAGAGCAGATAATATCAAATTTAACAGTACGGTAAAACCTGCAACTACCATGCTGTTAATAAAATATCCGATAAAATCAACCTGATTCCAAACCCCTGTATAATTTTCCCAAGTAAAATCTTGCGGAATTATTGTAGGTGGATATGCAAAAATATTTTCATTTACACCTTTTAATGAGGTTGAAAGCAGCCAAATAAAAGGAAAGATTGATAATAATGATACTATTATCAAAACAAAATGAATAGAAAACTTTTTTGATAACTTCTTCAGCATAAAATAATTTTATCATATACGAGAGAAAAATAAAAAAATAACTCTATTCTTAACAAATATGATTTTATTAAAAATATTAGTATAATGTTAGTATGAAAAAGATAATTGTTATATTTTTCATATTGTTGTGTACAACACTTTGTGCTACTGCAAAAACAGCAGATAGCACAACTAACAACGTGTTGGAATCAAAAGGATATACCGGCACATTACCTGACATATTAGATAAATTTCAAACTAATAAACCCGAAAAAGGGACTCCTGTGTTTGAAGCAGAAGAAGGATTTGATGATCCTGACAAACTCAAACCAATTCCGAGAGATAATCCTGCTTTTGTCGATATTATTCTTAAAAAAGACAAAACCTCCACTTATGTTAATGATATCAACAGAATAATCCCTCAAGTAGAGGCATTGATTGACAGCATTGAAAACGGCGAAGATGTTCAAAGATTTGTGGCAAAAGCAACAACTCTTGATTTCTCTGTCGGTGCATTGAGAAAACGATTTGAAGGTAAACCTGAAAGTTATTATATTTCTTATACGAAACTAATGTCCTTGGCAATGCGTGCTAAATCAATAGCAGAATTAAGAAAAGAAGGTGCTGAATACAGCAGATATTTAGCCTATCAGGCAGCAGGTGCAATGTATGCCCCTGATAATATCAATAAAGAGTTACAATATTTTCTTGAAGAATTACAAGACACTTTAGTCACACTTCGTGAAGTAGAATAAAAAATATAAAAAGAGCCTGAATAAATCAGGCTCGTGCATGGCAGAGATTTATCTTTCTATATATGAGGGGGAAAACCTTTTTCAACATCTTCTACCCAAACAATTGTATATTGTCTGCGTGGAATAGTGAACGGATTTGTTTGCACTATTCTATTATACTTATCAATTTTTTTATTTATCAGTTTTAAAAATTTCACAAATTTCATATCATAATTATTTGTCATGTTTTTCAAATAATAATCGCCGCAAATAGTTAAATTTTTTAAATTAATATTATCTGAGCGTACAATAAAAAATAGGTCAGATTGACTAACCTGACCTATTTTATTTATATATCCTTTTCAAAATTATTCATTAGGAATATCTTTGATACTAAGAGCAATTCTATGTTCTTGAGGAGTGAATCTCTTAATAAGAACTTTAACCTCATCGCCAACTTTAAATAAGTTGAACGGATTAACATTTTCATCGCTCATCTCAGCAACAGGTAATAATGCTTCAACCCCGGGGAAGATATTAATAAATGCACCGAATGTAGTGATTTTATTAACAGTACCTGTTACAACTTGACCTTCTTCAAATTGACCTTCAATTTGCTGCCAAGGATTTTCGCCCATTCTCTTTAATGAAAGTGAAATTCTCTTTAATTCAGTATCAATCTTAATAATTTTAACTTCGATAGTATCACCTAAAGTAAGAACATCAGACGGATGTTTAATTCTTTGCCAAGAAATTTCAGAAATAGGTAATAAACCGTCAATACCGTTGATATCAACGAATGCACCAAAATCAGTAATTCTGACAACTGTACCTGACACAACAGAATCTTCTTCCAAAGAAGAAAGAACATTGTCAACAACTTGATCACGTTGTTCAGCAACTGCTTGTCTTTGTGACAAGATAAGTTTATTTTTCTTAGGATCTGCTTCTAAAACTTTAACTTCAATCTTAGTATCAACAAGTCCATCAAACGGAACACCGGTTCTAAGTTGAGAAGAAGGGATAAAACCTTTCAAATCTGCAACATCGACCAATACACCACCCTTAACAGTTGAAACAACTTTAGCAAGGATTGTATCGCCTTGAATTTTTGCATCATTAAGTTGAGCCCATGCTTGAGCAAATGCAATTCTCTTTAATGAAAGCATCATTGCATCTTCGTTATCTTCTTCTTTTAATACATAAAATTCTTTAACATCACCAATTTCAAGTGTTTCTTCAGACGGAACTTCTTTTGCAGGAAGATATGCTTCCATCTTAGCACCCTTAACGCTAACCAAATAACCGTCTGAATCTTTTTTCATTATTGTACCTTCTACTATGTCAGCCACTGCGTGCTGTTTAGAGAATGAATCTTCTAACAATTGTTCAAATTCATCCATTGTTTTTTCCATTGTTACCATTTATATTCCTCCTTTTAATTCATTAACAACTTTTTCTATTACAGACTGAGGAGTAGATGCTCCCGCAGTTACAGCAATATCTTTTGCTTCTTTTATAATTTCCGTATAATTTTTTAATTCAGTATCGTTTTCGATGTGAATAGTTTTTGAATAATCCTTTAAAATTTCTGCTAAATGAGTTGTATTAGCACTTTTCTTTGAGCCTACAACAATCATTAAATCATTCTCTTTTGCCAATTCCCTCGCCTCTGTTTGACGCATAGAAGTACTTTGACATATAGTATTTTTAACTCTTAATTCTTTGGATATAGGAGTAAGATATTTAACAATCTCTAACAAGTTTTCCAGTCTTTGCGTCGTTTGTACAACCACTCCAACCTTTTTATGTTTTTTAATTTTTTCTTCATAAGGTTTTAATTTTTCGGGAGTACTTGCCACAACAACATTTTTACTCCATAATTCGGCATTTGCTTTAATTGCAACCACTTCAGGATGTTCAGATTTGCCTACTATTACAAGAAAATAATCCTCTTTTGCAAGTTCAATTGCTTGTTGTTGAACCTTTTTTACGTCAAGGCAGGTTAAATCAACAATCTCAAATCCTGCTTTTTTTATATTTTCAAACACTTCAGGCGATGCACCGTGACTTCTTATAACACAAATCCCGTTACCTTTTTGAGGTAATTCATCGATTGTCTTTATACCCATAGCATCAAGTTCTTGAATAACCTGAGTATTATGTATAAGTTCGCCTAATACATAAACATTTTTATCAGGATTATCGGCTTTTAATTTTTTCACAGTATCAACGGCTCTTTTTACGCCGTAACAAAAGCCTGCAAATTTTGCTAA
>CACXGY010000114.1 GCA_902767275.1 uncultured bacterium
CCTTCCCTAACCCTTCCCTTGCTAAGGGCAGGGAATATACTCATATTGCTTTATTGCCTTATTGACTTTATTTATCGGCAACCCTTCCCTAACCATTCATTTATCAATGAAAGGTATATTTTGTTTAATTTTCTTGTTGATCAAGTTTGTTTTTGAGTTCTAATAATTCATATTTTAATTTATTTAATTCACAGGTAATAGGATCAGGAATTCTGTTATGCATTAAAATCCCGTTATTATCAACAAATTTTTGTTTTACTATTCTGCCTGGAACCCCTACAACTGTCGAATGTTCAGGAACATCATCAACAACAACAGAACCAGCCCCGATTCTAACATTGTCTGATATAGTTATGTTTCCTAAAACTTTTGCTCCCGCTCCGATTATTACGTTATTTCCGACCGTCGGGTGTCGTTTTCCGTGTTCTTTTCCCGTTCCTCCAAGCGTTACTTGTTGGTATATAATAACGTCATTGCCTATAATCGTCGTTTCTCCTATTACAACACCTTCCCCATGGTCTATAAAAAGTCGTTCCCCAATTTGTGCGGAAGGATGTATCTCTATCCCTGTTATAATTCTTGTTAAATATGAAATATATCTCGGCAAAAAAGGAATGCCTATCGATTTTAGTTTATGTGCAATTCTATAAAACATTAGTGCTTGAAATCCGGGATAACAAAATATTACTTCAAAAATATTGTTTGCTGCCGGATCGTTTTCATAAATAACTTTTATGTCGTCTTTTATTTTTCTTAAGGTTTTAAATAACATCTATTCAAATAACTCCGTTGATAAATATCGTTCTCCAAAATCACATATAATTGTAACTATTTTTTTGTCAGGGAATTTCTCTGATAAGAATTTTGCGGCAGCAACGTTTGCTCCTGATGAAATCCCGCAAAGTATACCATATTTTCTTGCCAATTCTCTTGCTGTTTTTATTGCTAAATCCCCTTCAATATCTATAATCCCGTCTAATTTTCCTGATTTGTATATATCAGTTACAAAATTTGCACCAATCCCTTGTATTTTATGAGGACCTGCTTGCCCGTCGGTTAATAAAGGACTCTCTTTTGGCTCTACCCCGTATACTTTTACATCCGGTTTAATTTTATTAAATCCGTTTTTTACCCCGATTGCGGTTCCCCCTGTTCCTATTCCGGCTACAAAGATATCAATTTCTCCGTTTGTATCTTTAAATATCTCTTTTGCTGTACCGATTTCGTGTGCTGCCGGATTGGCAGGATTTGAGAATTGCATCGGTATAAAACTGTTTGGATACTCCTTCGCTAATTCATTTGCTTTGTCAACTGCACCCTGCATTCCTTTTTCTTTCGGTGTTAATACTAACTCCGCTCCATACGCTCTTATGACTTTTTTTCTTTCTTCTGACATATTCTCCGGCATTACTATTTTTAATTTTAATCCGAGAACTGCACAACACATAGCAAGTCCTATTCCTGTATTTCCGCTAGTCGGCTCAATTATAACGGTTTTGTTATCAATTTTGCCATCCTTTATTGCACTATCTATCATTGCGAAACTCGCTCTGTCTTTTACAGAATTTGACGGATTGTAAAATTCCAGTTTCAAAAAAATATTTTCATTATATTTAACTAAGGGTGTATTCCCTATTAAATCAAGTACGCTATTGTATATCATAATGCCCCCTGTTTACTCTTTTGAGTATTGTTATTTTAAGTTTAAATATTGGAACTGATATCCCCTAACAGAGTATAATATCCATAATTTTATTATATCAAAAATATAAGCCGGATTATTTATTATTTGAAATAAATTATTGAAGGAGTAAAATTAAAAATTATGAAAAAGATTCCATTAGCAGAAATATTATTAGTAGTCTTGGGCTCAATATTATATTTTATGGCAAACTTGCAGAGAGTTGCCGTTCCCGGTGCAATGTTTGATGTATTACAGAACGATTTAAAAACTACTGCACAGTGTATTACTGCACTCGGTGCGGTATTTATGTATGTATATGCTATCGGACAACTTGTGATAGGTGTTTTAATTGCACGTTTCGGTGGGTTTAGAGTTGTTACGATTGGTTCGTTATTGTTTTTTATCGGTAGTCTTTTATTCCCGTTTGCTCAAACTCTACCATTATTATATATTAGCAGGTTTTTAATCGGTTTGGGTTCTGCTACCTTTTATTTAGGGATGATTAACGAAACAAGAAGGCTCGTTTCTAAGAAAAATTTTGGTGTTGTTCTGTCATTAATCCTATTTGTAGGTTATTTGGGCGGAATTATTGCAAATGCACCTCTCGTTGTTTGTATTCATAATATGGGGTGGAGAGAAACCTTTTTTATCACAGCAATTATAACAACTGCTCTTGCCCTTTTATTTATATTAATTGATAGAACAGTAAAACACGTACCGATTGATAAATCGGTTCACATGGATTTTGAATTGTTTAGATTGACGTTTAATAATAAGAAAAATATTGATTTATACTCGTTTGCTTGTATAAATTATGGGTTATATTATGTGGTTCAAACCGTTATAGGGAAAAAGTTTTTGGAAGATTTTTGCCTTATGGGTGTTATGAGAGCGGCAACGATTCTTTCTGTTATGGGTGCATTATACGCTGTTGCAGGTTCTGTTCTTGCTTTTTTAAGTAAAGCATTCTTGAATAGAAGGACAATTTTTCTTAGAATATCAAGCATAAATACACTCTTGGTTTTTGGCATAATACTGGCTTGTATATGTTTTGAAATACGAACTCCTATTATAGGGTTTTTATTCTGTACAATAGCATTCGGAGCGAGTCTTTCCCCTTTATTAGTGCCTCTTTTGCACGATTATAACGGTGCAAGAGTTGCAAATACCTCGATTAGTGTTATGACCTGCGGGTTTTATCTTGTAGTTGCAATACTGGGGAATATTATTGGTTGGTGTTTAGATACTTTTTGTCCGATTTCTCATAATATGGCATATATGGCTATCTTTGGATTGGCTTTTGTTCTTTCGATAATATCTTTTGTTAATGTGTTTAAAATATCTGAAAGTAAGAAAACCCTCAGATTGATAGAGCATATTAATTATATAAGAGAACATGAAAACGAATCAAAAGATGAAGAACATTGGCACGATGAGTATGAACATGATTTGTATAATAATATTTGATGTTTTTAGTTGGGGTAAGAATACACTGTGTAAATTTTAACATCAGTTTTACCAATGAAAAATAGGCCCGGTGGGATTCGAACCCACGACCAAAAGATTAAGAGTCTTCTGCGCTACCACTGCGCCACGAGCCTACGGTTTTTATTATATTCAATTGTCAGGGTGGCGGTGGTAGCGTGCGCTACCTTCCTCTCGAAAAACAATACTTAATTGTTTTTCTCGGCAGAGTGCCACGAGCCTACGGTTTTTATTATATTCAATTGTCAGTGTGGCGGTGGTAGCGTGCGCTACCTTCCTCTCGAAAAACAATACTTAATTGTTTTTCTCGGCAGAGTGCCACGAGCCTACGGTTTATAAATTAGGGTTGTATAACCCTTACCAAGTCAAGTCTATCACGCACATATATGAGTGTCAATAAATTATGTATATTCCGCTCAAAAAATAACAACACTTAAAGTGTTGTTTAGAGGAGAGAGAATACGTTATTGATTATACTTTTAAATCTAAATGGGCAGGCTGTTTACCTCTTGTCGCCATTATTAAACTAAAAATACCCAATGTTGCCATACTGACAATATATGATAATTGCATCATATTCTTGCCATAATTTGGTTCAATGGCATGGTTGATTTCTTTTGTTTTAAGTGCTTTATATTTCCCACAGGAAGTATTTTGAGCACTGTTTGAATAACCTATTGGTGAAAATGCTGAAACTTTCACAATAAATTCCTTTCAATCTACAACAACATGTTTATTATAATCTATTTTGTTTTAAAATTCAAGTGTTTTTGTTAAAAATTTATTCTTTTTTGACGAAATTTGACTTAAAAAAGCATTTGTAAATAAACAAACGCTATAAATTTGAGAAAAAATTCAGATTGTTTCTTTGTAAATTTTTGGTAAATAATTGTACAAACCGTGTATTTATATTGTTTAATAATATAAGGAGGGTTTTATGTCAGAAGATATTAATACTAAAGTTATAAACATGTTTAATAGACATAATAATGACTTACCTCAAACAACCGAAGAAAAGATTAAATACTTCGCAGGGTTTAATTATGTGAAGTTAAAACGTGATTCTAACGGCAAAAAGTTTATTGAATCAAACTTAATAGCCTATGCTAAAAAGTGTCACTATATCGTTACGGTTATGAGAAATGTTGATGGGGAAACCTGTTTGTACAATTATGATATCAAAAGTTCTGATTTGCCTGCATTTATGAAGGCTCTTGAAAATCAAACCCTGAACGGTAAATTAATAGAAATAGAAAAATACATTCCGGAAGATTTAGCATAATGAATTGTTTTTTTAGAGAACAAAAAGAATCTCTGCATAACTGTACAAAACCTTATCAATATGTCGGTGGAGAGTTTTTATCATATAATAAAGATTTTGACTCTGCTGATGTCAAAATGTTATTGGCGTTTCCTGATAAGTATGAAATCGGTATCAGTAATTTAGGGGTAAGGGTTTTATACGAACAGGTTAATAAGTGTGATAAATATATGGCAGACAGAGTTTATGCACCGGAACCTGATTTTAAACCGACTCCTTTGTATGCTCTTGAGAGTAAAAAATATGCAAAAGAGTTTGATGTGATTGGTTTTTCTCTACAATGGGAATTGGCATACCCGACTGTTTTGAAAATGCTTGAGATGGCGGATATTCCTTACAAAAATTCCGAACGTAACGAATCTCATCCGATAATTATTGCAGGAGGACCTTGTACGTTTAATCCCCTTCCAATGTCTGATTTTATTGATTGTTTTTTAATTGGAGATGGAGAAGATGCAATTATTGAAGTGTGTGACGTTCTTAATAAAACAAAGAATTTATCAAGAACTGAAAAAATAAAGGCTCTTTCAAAGTTACAGGGAGTATGGGCAAAAGGTTATAATACGACTGTCGTAAAACGTGTGGCTCAACTAAAAAAAGAAACAGCACCCGTTAGATATCCGATTCCTTTTTCCAGTTCTGTACAAGATAGAGCAGTTGTTGAAATAAGACGGGGTTGCGGCAGAATGTGTAGATTCTGTCAGCCCGGACACGTTACTTTGCCAATTCGTGAACGTTCGGCTGAGGATATTATTGATATCGCTCAAAATCTTGTTAAAAACACAGGATATGACGAATATTCTCTATTATCACTTTCGTCTAATGATTATTCTAATATTAATGAGGTTATTAAAGAATTATCCGTTGATTTTAATAAGAAAAAAATATCAGTTTCACTTCCGAGTCAGCGTATAGACGGATTTAATCTTGAACTGGCTAATCTGGTGCAAAGTGTTCGAAAGTCTACTATGACACTCGCTCCAGAAGCGGGCAGTCAAAGATTGAGAAATGTTATAAAGAAGAATATATCTGAGGAACAAATTTTAAATGCGGCTTTAACTTTATATGAAAACGGTTGGTCAAGAATAAAATTTTACTTTATTGCAGGATTACCTACTGAAACGTTTGAAGATATGGACGAGATGGCTAAACTCTTGAGTACTATTAAATATAGGGCAAAACTTCTAAAAAAAGAAAAAGGGTTAAAACATAGTTTTGATATAACTTGTACGTTGTCTATTTTTGTTCCGAAACCTTTTACACCGTTTCAATGGTGTGGACAATCAGATTTAGACGAGGTTACCGAACATATAAAATATTTAAAATCAAAAACTGACCGTATAAAAGGTGTTAAAATTAACTATCATGAAAAATATGTTTCTCAAATCGAAGCGGTAATGACAAGAGGTAACGATAGTTTATGCGAATACGTTGAAGCACTCTATAAAAAGGGGTGTTATCTTGATGCATGGGGTGAATATTTTGACAAAAATGTTTGGAGAGAAACTGCGGTAGAATGCGGTTTTTCTCTCGATGAACTTGCTAAACAATCATTCGGTTTGGATGAGAAACTCCCTTGGGATTTTATTGATATAGGTGTTGTTAAAGATTGGTTAAAGAACGAGTACAAGCAAGCGTTCTGCCAACCCTCAGAATTGAATTTGCAGCCAACTTGTGAGAACAAATGTGTAAATTGCGGAGTTTGTCATACATTAAAAGTTCGGAAAGTTCTGGCTAATAAATATACGGCAAGTCCTAATGCTCAAAATATTCATATCGAAAAGAAAGATCCTTCTGTATGTACGGTTGATTGTAACAGGGTTCTTTATAAATATAGATTAAAAGTTTCTAAAAACGGGATTTTAAAATATTTTTCTCACTTAGATTGGCAAAATACTTTTCTAAAAGCCTTGACAAGAACAGATTTGAATATTGCATTTTCAATGGGGTATAATCCGACAATGAAGGTGTCAATGGGAGTCGCATTGCCTTTGTTTATCGAAAGTGACGGAGAATTTATTGATATTGAATTATTAGAAAACACCCCTATTGAAAAGATTAAATCTGAATTGGAGAGGGTTTTGCATAAAAATGCTAAAGTCCTTGACATTCAAAAATTGGATAAGACAGCAAAATCTATTGATACAACCGTTTATTGGGCGGAGTATAAGATTGAATTGTCTGATTATGAACTTTACAAAAGAGAAAAGTTAAAGTATAATATAGAGGAAGTTTTTTCTTCTGATGAGATTTTAGTGAAGAAGAAAAACAAAAAAGGTTTAGAAAAAACAATAAACATTAAGAACTCAATAAAATCATACAGGTTTGAGAACGATTGTTTATTCATAGTATTAAGAACCGGTCAGCAAAGCGATATTCCGACTGTTAGAATTGATGATTTTATGTCACTTATATCAAAAGATATAAATGAGAATGGAAAATTGTTTATACCAAATATAACAAGAACTCGCTTTTTTGACGAACAAATGAGAGATTTATAGCACAGTATAAAGGATTTAAAACGATGAAAAACACAGAATCGGGACAGAAGATAGTTATTGCTGAGCGTGATAATATTGCCGCAGTTATTGAAAATGGTAAAGTATCAGAATTTTTTATCAATCGTGGAGAAATATTACTAGGCGATGTTTACCTTGCTCAGGTTGAAAATGTACTCCCAAGCATAGATGCCGCATTTGTTAATGTTGGCTCTGACAAAATGGGATTTTTACACGCTCAAGATGTTATGAAAAAAGGAGCATTACAAGATAAATTGGCTCCGAAAGAGAAGTTAGTCGTTCAGGTTGTTAAAGAACCTACCGGACACAAAGGTCCTCGTGTTACGACAGAAATTAGTCTGCCCGGCAGATTTTTAGTATTGATGCCTAATGAAGCAGGTATAAATGTAAGCAGAAAAATTTCAACAGTAAAAGAACGTGCAAGACTAAAATCAATAGTTAGTCTTTTAAAACCTGTTGGAGTGGGTGTTATTATCAGAACAGAAGCAGAAAACCAATCTGAGGCTGATATTCAGGAAGATTTGGAAATATTGCTTGAAAAATGGAACAATATTGTTACATCTGCTGAAACAGTTACCGCTCCGGCTTTGTTATACCGTGATCAAGATTTGTTGTACAGGGTTATAAGAGAAGCATGTACGGAAGATACTCAAGAAATTATTGTAGATACGGCTTTCGCAATGAACAGACTTCAAACATTGCTTCAAACATGGCATATGAACAGAGATATTAAAATAACATTGTTTAAAGGCTCAGAACCTTTGTTGGTTGCGATGGATATCCATAAAGAAATTAAAGCCGCATTGCAGACTAAAGTCAATATGCCGTCCGGCGGTTATTTGTATATCCAAACAACTGAGGCTTTAACTGTTATTGATGTAAATAGCGGTAAATTCGTAAGTTCTGCAACTCAAGATGAAACTATTTTAAAGACAAATATAGAAGCGGTTCATGAAATCGCTCGTCAATTACGACTTAGAAATATCGGCGGTATGGTTATTGTTGACTTTATTGATATGACTTCTAGAGTTGATAAATTGGCTATGATGGAAGAACTCGAACTCGCTCTTGAACCTGATAAGGCAAAACCTCAAGTCGGACAATTATCTGATCTTGGTTTGGTTGAGTTGACAAGACACAGACAGGGACAAGCCTTAGCGGAAGTATTTGCGAAGAAGTGTCCTCACTGTCAAGGTAACGGATATATAATGGAGGATATTAAATACGCATCTCCTACGGCAGAAGGGGAATATCGTGCTAAAGCCGCTAAGATGAAGTTACCTTTAAGTGGTTTTAAAAAGAATAATAATCAAAAATTTAATAATAAAAATTCAAGAGGTAATGCTGAGCAAACTAAACCTGAAGAACAGTTTGAACAACAAGATATTGAAGTAAGTGTAAGTGTTGAAAACCCTTCATCTGTTGTTCAAGAAGAAACGGAAATTCTTGAAAAAAATAAACGTAATTCAAAATCAAATAAACGTACAAAATTTAATAAAGATAAAGTAAAAGAAATTATTAAAAACGAAGAAGTAGTCGAAACGTCTGAAAATATTCTTCCTCAAGGTGCTGAAATAGAGTTGGATATTGAAGAAAAACCTGCAAAAGAAAAAGATGCAGATAATTCTGAAACTGAAGAAAAATCTGAAGCACCAAAAAAAGGACGCAGACCTAACAGAGGACAGGGTAAGACAAGAAAAACTACAAAAACTACAAAAAAGGCAAAATAAATGTGTAATAGATTTTTAAAAAAATATTTAATTATATTTATTATGGTTATATCGCTAGGATTTATTACTCCTGTGTGTGCAGAAAATCAGCCATCTGATTCTGTTCAAAATAAACCGGCATATGAGTTTGAAACAAAGGTTCCGATTGGAAGAAAACAACTTGCTATAAAATTTATTATGGCTATGTTGGGAGTCGGCGTATCATCTGTTATGATTTATGTTTTGTTAACAGGTTATAACAAACTCGTATATGGAGGCACCGCAGGTAATAAAAAAAATATTGTTAGCGAAGATGACAACTTTAAAACTCCTAATAACATGAAGGATGCCTTAGGTATTTTCTTAAAAAAAACAAAATAAACTTATTTTTTTTTAATATTAAACTCACATTATATTCTTAGTTATATAGTGTGAGTTTTTAATACTTAAAATTAGACAAAATGGGAATTTATCATAACGAATATCCTAATAAAATTATTTTAGGAGATAAGATTATGAATAAATTTCAAGAAAGATATTTAGAGTTCAAAAATATAAGTAAAGATGTTATAGATTGGTTTGAATATACTGCAGAAGAAAACAATTGCAGAATTGAGAAAAAAGAGTGGAAAAGTAAATATAACAGTTATGTTACTTATGATTATGAACCGTTTTGTTCAGATGGATTTGAAATAAATGTTGTCGTTAGTTCAAGAGACATTTCGTATTTAAATTTTTTAAAATATTTGTATACCGAAAAAGTTAATACGATAGATTATTTGAACAATTGCATAAAAATCCCGACATTTAAAAATCACATAATATAAAAAAAGAGAGTCATTAGACTCTCTTTTTTGTCTGTTATATAAACTCATTTAGTTATTAATAGCATCATAGCAATCAGAACATATTGTTTCAAAACCTGAGTGTTGTCCTAATTTACGGTACTTCCAACAACGTTCGCATTTTTCGCCTTCTGCTGCCGTTACCCATACTGTATAGTCATCTTCCATATATTCGTTCAAAACATTTTCAGGTTTTGTGTCAGTAACGTATGCTTGTGACGTGATAAATATATCGCTTAAATCATCCGCATTGTTCGTTAAGGCTTTTGAGTCATCTGTTTTTACATAAACAGCAACTTCAAGAGAACTTCCGACTTTTTTGTCTGCTCTTAAAGGTTCAATTGCACGTGTAACTATACCTCTTGCTTTTAAGACTTTAGAGAATTCTTTTTCAAGTTCATCATTTGTCCATGTTGAATGGATTGTAGGCCAATTTGTCAAAAGAACACTGATCACTCCATTTTTATGCATATCAGGCATGTTTTGCCAGATGTCCTCAGCCTGATGAGGCATAACAGGTGCTAGAATTCTTACAAGTGTATGCAATATTTCATACATAACTGTTTGACAAGCACGTCTTGATAATGATTTTTTTCCTGCTGTGTACAGTCGGTCTTTAACAATATCAAGATAGAATGAACTTAAGTCAACCGCCGCAAAGTTTTGAAGGCTTTGGAAATATTTATAAAATTCATAATTCTCAAATGATTCCGTTACCTCTGTTACTAACTTGTTCAGTTTGTGAAGTGCAAATTTATCAATTTGTTTTAAATCATCATATTGAACATAATCTTCTGCAGGGTTGAAGTCAAAAATATTACCCATTAAGAAACGTGCGGTATTTCTTGTTTTCTTAAATATTTCTGTTAATTGTCCGATTATATTATTACCGATTTTTATGTCATTTCTATAGTCAACTGATGCTGCCCATAGTCTAAGTATATCGGCACCATAGTTTTTGATAATGTCATCAGGTCTAATATAATTTCCTAATGATTTAGACATTTTTCTGCCGTCTTCTCCAAAAACAAATCCGTGAGTCAGAACGCTTTTATAAGGAGCAATTCCTTGTGTGGCGATTGAAGTTAAAAGAGAAGATTGGAACCAGCCTCTGTGTTGATCAGAACCTTCAAGATATAAATCAACAGGAGTATGTCCTAATTCTTCAGAACGGTTTTCGACTACGGCTTTCCAAGATACACCTGAGTCAAACCATACGTCCATAATATCTTTTTCTTTTCGGAAGTGTGTTTTTCCACATTTAGGGCATTTGAATCCTTGTGGTAATAATTCTTCTGCGGAGTATTTTACCCACGCATCAGAACTTTCTTTTTCAAATATTTTTGCAACGTGTTCAATTGTTTCATCTGTGCAGACTACTTCTGAACATTCTTCACAGTAGAATATTGGGATAGGAACACCCCAAGCACGTTGACGAGATATACACCAATCAGAACGACCTTCTACCATGTTTCCAATTCTGTTTTCTCCGCTTGCGGGAACCCATTTTACTTCGTGAATGGCTTCAAGTGCATTATCTCTGAATTTGTCTACTTTTACAAACCATTGAGGAGTTGCTCTATAGATTACAGGATGTTTACATCTCCAACAGTGCGGATAACTGTGATTTATATCTTGCCTTTTTAAAAGTGAACCATTTGCTTCAAGCATTTCAATGACCATTTCGTTTCCTTTGTAATAGGGAACGTCGACAAGTTCAGGAACTCCTACGATATCAGTCCATTTACCCGAACCGTCGAGTGGCGAAAATACTTCAATATTATACTTGCAGCCTACTTCATAGTCCTCAAGGCCGTGTCCCGGTGCTGTATGTACTGAACCTGTCCCTGCATCAAGAGTAACGTGTTCGCCTAAGATAATAGGGGATTTTCTGTCTACGAGAGGATGTTTTGTTGTTAATAATTCCAAATCTTCCCCTTTGCAAGTGCAGAGAACTTTTATTTCAAATTCATCCCACTCAACATCTTTTAAGAAAGTTTCAAGTAGTTCTTGTGCAACTACATAGATGCTTTCTTTATATTCAAAGAACGTGTAGTTATATCTTGGGTGCATTGAAATTGCCATATTTGAAGGAATAGTCCACGGAGTAGTTGTCCATATTATTGAATATACATCTTTCCCTTTTGTATCAAACATTTTGTTGATTTTTTCAACAGATTCTTCATCAAATTTGAATCTTACATAAATTGACGCAGAAGATATATCAGCATATTCAACTTCTGCTTCAGCAAGAGCCGTTTCGCAAGAAGCACACCAATATACAGGTTTTAACCCCTTTTCAATATATCCTTTTTTATACATTTCTCCAAATACTCTAACTTGTTCCGCTTCGTATTCAGGTGCGATTGTTAAATATGGTTTTTCCCAGTTCCCTAAAACTCCTAAACGTTTAAATTCGCTTTCCTGACCTTTAAGACTGTTATGAGCGTATTCTCTGCATTTTTCTCTAAGTTCGACTTCCGTAATAGAGTGTCTGCCGCCTTTTATATTTTTTACCACGGCATTCTCTATTGGTAATCCGTGTCCGTCATAACCCGGAACATACGGAGAATAAAAACCTCTTTGAGTTTTATACTTTATAAGAATATCTTTTAAAATCTTGTTTAAAGCAGTACCCACGTGAATTTTACCGGAACTTAAATATGGCGGGCCATCGTGTAAAACATAAGAATTCTTTTTATCACGTTGTTCTAACATTTTATTGTAAATATTGTTTTCTTCCCAGAATTTTTGTATTTCAAGTTCTCTTACTGTTGCATTTGCTCTCATTGCAAGAGTTGTTTCCGGTAAATTAAGAGTCTTTTTGTACTCAACTTTTTCGTCTGTTGTCATATTTCATATCCTTATATAATATTATTTTAGTGTTACTTCTTTTTTTTTGTATACTAATCATCAGTATACGGTCTGCTTTCCAATTTTTCTGCAGTTGATTGAATGTAATCATTCATTTTATTATAATCAAATTCATTTTCCCATCTTGCAATAACAACGGTTGCGACACAGTTCCCGATAAGATTAACAGTAGTTCTTCCCATATCAAGTAATTGATCAATTCCTAATAAAATAGCCACTCCGATAATAGGGATATTGAAACTTGTCAGAGTTCCCGCAAGAACTATTAATGCAACCCTTGGAACGCCGGCAATACCTTTGCTTGTAACCATTAATGCAAACATTATAATTAACTGTTGTTCTATTGCTAAGTCCACTCCTGCAATTTGAGCACAGAATATAATTGCAATGGCAAGATATAGAGTACTTCCGTCAAGATTAAATGTATAACCTGTCGGCATAACAAATCCGACGATTGATTTAGGCACTCCGAATTGTTCCATTATTTCCATTGCTTTTGGAAGTGCCGCTTCTGAACTTGCAGTGGTAAATGCAAGCAGAGCAGGTTCTTCTATGGCTTGAATTAATGCTTTAAGTGATATTCCTACAATTTTACAAGCAACAAACAGTACTATTGCAACAAATATAAATAGTGCAAAGTATAATGAGAAAATTATTTTTGCATAGTTTTTCAGAACACTTATTCCGTTTGAGCCGATAGTATATGATATAGCCCCAAATATACCAATAGGAGCGAATAGCATTACGAATTCCGTAAATTTAAACATTATTTGGCATACAGAATTTAATAAATCCATTACAGGTTTTGCTTTTTTTCCTACTGTACATATAGCAAGAGCAAAGAATATTGAAAAAACTACAATTTGAAGCAGATTTCCTTCTGCCATTGATTGAACAACACTTGTTGGAACCATATTAGTAAAGAATTCGCTGAAAGAATTATGAGTAATTGCTTCAGATACTTTTGCTAAATCGTCAAGATGCGGCAGGCAAGTAGCATGATGTGCTCCTACTCCGGGGTTTGTCATATTAGCAACCCACAATCCAATGAATAAAGCAATTGTAGTAACAATTTCAAAGTAAAGGATTGTTTTTATTCCAACACGCCCTACTTTTTTTACATCTCCGTGACCTGCAATACCTACAACAAGTGTTGCAAATAGTAAAGGTGCAATAATCATTTTGACCATTCTTAAAAATATTGTTGCGAGCGGATGCATTTTCACTGCAAAATCAGGGGCTACCGCTCCTACAATAATTCCCGCAATCAATGCTACCAATATCCATAATGTTAATGCTGAATTTTTCAAACCTTAATTCCTTATATTTATTCTATTATACCTGAAAAATATGGATGTTCAAGCATTCTAAATATAGGAGTTTACTTTAATTTGCATCAGTTATGATTTTTGAAAAATCCGACATTGTATTTTTTGCAATATCGCTTTGTTTCTTTCATAACAATTCCTGATAGAGCAAATACCGCAATCAGATTAGGTACTGCAAGGAATAATGTTACTCCGTCAGATAAGTTAATTATACTTTTAAAATTCATTGCAGAGCCGGCAATTATGCAGATGCAATATACAGCCTGAAAAATTCTTGTTTTGCCTTTACCTTCTCCAAATAAGAAAGTCCACGCTTTTACTCCGTAGTATGAACCGCAAAGCATTGTTGATAAAACAAAACATGATACCATTATTGTTAACAGAATAGGGAAGAACGGATAAATAGTTCCGAAGGCTTTTGACGTTAATTCTATACCTGCAAGTCCGTGAACTAATTCGTATTGTTTTGAGATGACAATAACAAATGTAGTTGCACTGCTAACTATTACAGTATCGACAAAAGGTTGTAACATCGATATAAAAGCCTGTGCGACAGGTTTGTTTGTATTTACCGCTGAAAATGCAATAGATGCTGTCCCAAGTCCTGCTTCATTTGCAAACATTGCTCGTCTAAATCCCCATAACATACAGGCAAATGCTCCTCCTTGCATTGCTCTTGGCGAAAAGGCTTCTTTTATTATTAAGTGAATGGTTTCGGGTATGTGTGATATATTCATTGCACATACAAGAAAGGCACTAAAAATATATAATGAACACATTACCGGAGTTACTTTTGCAGTAAAACTTCCTATAGATTTTATTCCTCCGATAATAGTAAACCAAGTTATTACGGCGACTATACAACCTAACGCCCATCCGTTGTTGTAGAAAACACTGTTTATTCCTCCTGTGACTTCTGTTATTTGTGAAGTCATAGCATTTATTTGGAACAAATTCCATCCGCCAATCATAGCGAAAACACAACATACCGCATAAATTTTTGCGAGGGTAGGGGCGAAATTTTTTGCTTTAGAAAGTTTCATTCCGTTTGTTATATAATACATAGGGCCGCCGGATACCGTTCCGTCAGGATTGATTTGTCGAAATTTTAATCCAAGTAATACTTCGGAATACTTCAAAGCCATTGAAAAAAGTCCGGCAATAATAATCCAAAATATTACTCCCGGTCCACCAATAGAAACAGCGGCTGCGGAACCTGCGATATTTCCGATTCCTGCTGATGCAGATATCGTTGCACTCAAGGCTTGAAATGCAGAAACCTCCCCTTTTTTCTTTCTTTCGTATCCGTCGGTTTTATGTTCAAAGTTTTCTGTTATTAGGTTTATTGCGTGTTTAAATCCCCATAACCCGATACAGCGTGTCCTAATAGTGAAATATACCGCTGCAAATATTAAAAGTGCAACTATAAATTCTACTTTTACTCCGCCTATTGTTATATAAGAAAATATTACTCCTGAAACTTTATCTGCAATAGGAGATAATAAATTATCTATTATTAAATCTATATTCATATATTCATCTTATTATAATCATGGAAGTTATGCAAAGTTGATTATTAATCTTTTCTTGTAATATCAATACTTGTGTCCAAAGTTTTTTGAATTTGTTTCTTCGCTATTCTTTGTTCTGCAATAACTGCGTTACCGCCTATACATCCGCCTTCACATGCCATTACTTCTATAAGGTTACAGTCAGGACATTTCCCCTCTTTTGCGAATTTTTTTAATTCTTTTATAGAGTCTTTGTTTAGTCCGTTTATAATGTATGGTCTTGCAAGGGTCTTATCTTTTAATACAGTGGTAACTGCTTGTGCAACTCCTCCTGATACTCCGTAATTTCTTCCTTGTTTTGAACTTTCAACATCAAATTTTTCTTCTTCGCATTCGCTAACGACAATATCTTGTCCGTTTAGTAATGCACTTATTTCAGAATAATTCAGAAGATAGTCAACATTATCGTTATATTGGACTTCTTTTCTTTTTGCGACACAAGGGCTAATAAATACCCTAATGTAATCAGGATATTTTTCTCTTGCAATTTGTGCTGTATAAAAAAGAGGAGTTCCTGTTGAAGATTTATAATCTTGTATTTCTTTAAGAGCGGTTGCTGTCAGATTGTTATATCCAGCACAGCAAGATGTAGTCATGAAACTTGCTCCTTCTTCCATTCGTTCCTCAAACTCTTTTGCTTCGTTTAGAGTTGTAATATCTGCTCCCTGTGCTACTTCAATTACCTCATCAAAGCCCGCTTTCTTCAAAGCAGTTTTTATTTGATATATTGAACCGTCAAATTGTCCTGCTATTGATGGTGCAATCATTGCCACTAATTTTGTATTAGGATTTTTTATATATTTCATAACATCAACAAGTTGACTCTTTTCGTGAATTGCTCCGAACGGACAAGATGCGACACATTTCCCGCAGGTTATACAAGTATCAAAATCAATTCGGGTAATGTTATTTTCATTTTTGTTTATTGCCCCGACAGGACATGCATCTTCACATGGCACGGCAAGTTTTACTATAGCATTGTATGGACAAGCCTTCATGCACATTTTGCAGTTTTTGCATTTAGAACCGTCTATTTTTGAACGACCGTCAACAATACTAATTGCTCCAAATTTACAAGCATTCTGGCAAGGTCTTGCGACACATCCTTGACATAAATCGGTTACATATATTCTGCTTGGTACACATCCTACACAGGCTGAGTCAAGAACTGTTAAAGGGTCTTTATCAGGTACTTGTCTGTCGAGTGCTTCTTTTGCATATGTTGACAGCAATTTTGATTCCGCTTCTTCTGTTTCCAGTGCAAAACCTAATCCTGCTTTTACTCTTTCTTTTAAGATTGCACGTTCTTTGTATACACAGCATCTGTAAGGTACTTCTGCTCCTTTTGGACGCATATCATAAGGTATTAATCTTGATTTTTCTTCAAAATCTTCTGAAAAGAATGCTCTAACTATTCTTTCAAGTATCTCATTTTTTATCTCTATTGATTGTATATTACTCATCAAATACTCCAATTCTTTATTATAACCTATTATATCACTTAAATAATCATGCTTATACTAAAGTATAATATTTACAAAATTTACTTGAAAAAACTATTAAACTCATTAAAATATAATGTATGGTTAGGAATTTTTTCAGTAAAATTTTATCTTTTAAAACAACTCCTCAAGGTGTTATTTTGACGTTTTTAGGAGAAGAATATGTTCCGATAAAAGCCATTGAAAACCTGATTGATAATAATAAGATATTAAGAGCCGCTCTTGAAAAAAGAGTAATGACAATGAAGATAATGGAAAATCGTTTACAGAAAAATAAAGAATTGATAGAGAGAATGCACAAGGCTTTGGATGCACAGAACAGGCAAATGCATGAGCAAATGGATTTAATAAACAAACAGCGTCAGCAACTTAAACATATTGATCAAATTGATTGGCGGATGAACAAACTAAAACATGAACAAAAGAAGTTAAAGCGTTTTGCAAACGGAGAATACTAATTTTTATAAGTTTCTTCAATTCCCTTCCCAAATATTGCAAAGTCATATTTTACAGGATCTGTATTGTCATAGATTTTCAAATTATTGGTTAATTCAACAACTGCCTTCATATCATTGCTTTTTCTTTCAAGCAGTCCCATTTCTCTTGATAAACGTGCAACGTGTACATCAAGCGGTATTAACAATTCGGATTTAGACATAAAATTCCATATCCCTAAGTCTACATCAGATTTCCTAATCATCCACCTTAGAAACATATTTACCCTTTTCATCGCTCCACCTTTGCGGGGGTTTGGTAATAAGTGATAAAATCCTTGACCGGCATTTTTATTAACTCGTGAATAAAAATAATCGACTACTATTTTAAACATTGATTGAATGTTGTTATTTTGTTTGTATCCATAAGCAAATAGTTCCATTAGCCCATCTGAGTTATTATATAAAGCAGATAATATTTTTAGCATTTCTATGATATCATCAGGCTTTGAAAATCTGTAGTTGAAATCGTTCTTTTTTATAATCGAGAAATCTCCGTTTCTAATAAAATTAGCGGGTTCATTGTTTGTGTATTCAAAAAATTTTTTAAGTTTTGCTATAAAAAGTTTTCTGTTTCCGTATGAAAACATTGATGAAATAAAACCTGATATTTCAATATCTTTTCTGTCGGAATAATTATGCGGAAACTGAACGGGATCATCTTTTATAAAATCCTTCGTTTCATATTTTTTTACTAAGTCCTCCAGTTCAATTTTAGTAATCATAATATAATCTCCACTAAAATATTATACATTAAATAACAAATTTTATTTTTAGAGGCAATATCAGTTGGAGCATTAGATAAAAATGGAGAAAAGGCATATTATACAGAAGATAATTCCTTAGTTAAACGTTGGGTTAAAGGATACCTCCCTGTCAAAAAGACAGACTATGGGTATCAGATACAATTAGACAAATCAACAAAGGATATTGAAGAATCAATAGCAACAGGTTTCTGGCATGCGACTTTTATGAATAATATAGAAGGCACGTCTGTTTCTGCACCAAGAGCACTTGTTGAGGAGTTAAATAAGTAATAAATTTACCCCTTGCGAATTCTATCAAAAAATTTATTTAAAATCCTGTCACATTTTTCTTCTTCTATTCCGCCATAGACTTCAAGTTTAGAATTTGCAGTTTTGCGTAAATCAAGAACTGTCCCTAATGCTCCGCATTCAGTGTTATAAGAGCCAAAGTAAATTGTTTTTATTCTGGATTGTATAATTGCCCACGCACACATTGGACATGGCTCCAGTGTTACATACATTTCACAGTTTTCAAGATGCCATGTTTTTAATCTCTTTTGAGCCTCTCTTAATGCTATTATCTCTGCGTGGCCGGTAATGTCGTTTAATTCTTCTTTTTGATTATGTGCTGCGGCTATAATTGTTCCGTCTTTTATTATTGCACATCCGACAGGAACATCCTTTGATGAGGTTTGTTTTGCTTCTTTTATTGCACGTTCTAATAATTTTTCATTTTCCATTTTATATCTACCAATTATTGAATATTATTTTTACGCATATATATATGAACTTCAAACCCCCAATCCGTATCGGAATGCAGTTGTATATGCCCACCCATTGTTTCTACAAGTCCTTTTACTATATACAATCCTAATCCTGTCCCTCTTGTCGTTCTTGTGGTTGAATCATCCAGTCTTGTGAATTTATCAAATAAAGTTTTTAGTTTATCTTTTGGTATAATCGGACATTTGTTTTTAACAACTATTGTTACGTAATTGTCATCATTTGAGTCTATATTTTCAACAACAATATCAGTTTCTTCATCCGCATATTTAATAGCATTTTCGATTAAGTTAATCATAACCTGTTCGAATCTATCGTGATCAGCCAGTATTGAAGGAATATTATCAGAGATGTTGTTTACAAGGTTTTTATTTCCGTCATTTTTTACTAATAGCATTGAATCTTCAACGATTTCAGGAATACTGATTTGTTCAATATTGACGTTTAGACTCTCGTGTTCGATATCAGGAATAACAAGTAAATCCTCAACCATTCTTTTTAGTCGTTCCGCTTGTCTGCGAATGACTTTTAAAGATTTTTGTTTAGTTTCTTCATCAATTTGAATATCTTGTCTTAAAAGTCTGGAAGTGTAGCCTTGTATACTTGTTAGCGGCGTTCTAAATTCGTGGCTGACGGTGTCTATCATATTTGAACGGAATTCATTCAGTTCTTTTAGTTCTTTATTTGTTTTTTGAAGTTTATTATATGATTTATGTATTTGTGATGCCATTCTGTTGAATTCATAGGCAAGGAAAATTATTTCATAAGGGGTTAAGATGTGAGTTAATAAACGTATCCTTCGTTTATAGTTTCCTTTTGAGAGGGCTATTATTGCTTTAAATAATTGTCTAACGTTGATATACAGGTATGAAATATACAAACCCACAATAAGTAAAACTGCAAATGATGAAATCAACATGGCTAAAATAATTTTTAATCTGCTGTGTTCAATCGTGTTTTTCGTAATTTCTCTCGGCGTTGAAACGACAATTAAAATATTAGGATCTGTTTTTTTTAGATATACGAACGGTTGGTTTTTCCTTCCGCCATAAACAGTTGCTTTATTTTCAACAAGTTTTTTAGGTAGTTGGTTTATACATTTTGAAAAAACTTGTTTATTAAAATTATAAGAAGTAATAAGTTTATTTTCAGAGTTAAGAATATAAATTTGCCGTTTATCCGCCCCAATAAATTGGAACATGCTGGATTTTAATCCTTCAATATCAAAAACGGCGGTTAAATATTGTCCGTTTTTTGTTTTTATTCCAAATGTTGCATTTTTATTTTCGCTTGCACTTATTCTAAATCTTTTGTATGCATATTCGGAATTTAAAATCTTTATGTCTTTATATAGTTTTGAGGTTTTAACAACTCTGTTTAAATAGTGTTGTTTCCCTTCTAAAGTAGGAAAGAATTCCAGAGTTTGAGATATTTGCAGAAGTTCGTATTCGATAGAATTTTGAAATACATCAATACTGTCAGATACAGAATTTGCAACAATTACACCAATATTAATCAATTGTGCTCTTACTGATTGTTGGTTGATGTTGTTAATGATAAATCCGCACACAGTCATAGTCACAAGAACTGCAAATAAACTTACTATAATAATTTGTTCAACTATTTTTAACCGTTTGATATTTTTAACGACTTTCATTTTATTCTCCAAACGGTGTCAGTTTATAGCCAACATTAGTAACAGTGTGTAAATATTGCGGATGTTTTGTATCCGGTTCGATTTTATTTCTCAATCCGCCGACGTGAACTCTTAGCATTCTTACATCTTCATCGCTGTCATAACCCCAAACTTCATCCAGCAGAGTCGCAAGTGTAACAGCATTATTAAAATGCTGCATTAAACAATACAGTATTTCAAATTCTGTCGGAGTTAATTTTATCTTTTTATTAACTATTACACATTCAAGCGTGTCAGGAAATATTTCAATATTCCCTGCTTGTAATATTTCGTTTGACAAACTTTGCTCTACTTGCGGTTGATTACGTCTGAGCAAAACTCTGATTCTTAATAGAACTTCTTGAACATCAAATGGCTTTACAAGATAGTCATCCGCTCCGCAATCAAAACCTATAGTTTTATCATCAATTGTTCCTTTTGCGGTTAACATCAATACTGGGATTGATAATTTTGCTTGTCTTATATTCTTGCATACATCAAATCCATTCATTTTTGGCATCATTACGTCTAATATAACCAAGTCATAACTGTTGTTTAATACTTTTGTTAATCCTTCTTTTCCGTCTTTTGCAGTATCAACGAAATATCCGCTTTGTGATACATCAAACTCAAGAAGTTCTCTAATTTCGTCATCATCGTCAACGATTAATATTCTTTTTAAATTGTCCATTTTTACCTCTATGGATTATTTTTTGTAATAACTTTCCGGATAGTTAGTAAACGAGTCTTTTATTGTATAGTATTCGTTTTTGTCAATATTGACACCCATATTTTTGGTATCTATGCTGAATTTCTTTTTTTTAGTTTGTTTGAACGTGTTTTTATTCATTGTTTGCCGTTTTATTTTTGTAATTATACGATATTATTATCATTATCTATTTGAACAATTGTAGGTTTGTATCCTTCAAGTTCATCTTCTGTCACATATCTGTATGAACAAATAATTATTTTATCCCCTGCTTGAACTTTCCTTGCCGCAGCACCGTTAACACAGAACATTTTTGAACCTCGTTTCCCTTTTATAACGTAAGTCTGAAAACGTTCGCCGTTGTTTATATCTAATATATCAACTTTTTGCCATTCTCTTATTTTTGCTGCATCAAGTATTTCTTCGTCTATTGTGATTGAACCGACATAATTGAGGTTTGAATCGGTTACAGTCGCCCTATGAATTTTTGAATTCAAAAACTCCAATAACATTTTTATATCTCCTTAATCATAAATATTATACAATAAATAAATTTTGAATAATATCTAAATATTAAAAACTATGTATAGTATAATATTTTTATGAAATTTATTGACTTTAGCGTTCATACAGGAAAAGATAATATGCAAATTGATTCTGATTTGCTGGAATATTCTATTCAAAATCAAGTCAAAGAGCCTGTGTTCAGATTATACGGATGGAAACCCGCCTGTGTATCATTAGGTCGAAATCAGAATGATGGGTTTGTTGATGAAAATATACTATCGCAATACGGAATAGATTGTGTAAGACGTTTGACGGGCGGCAGAGCACTTCTTCATGATAATGAATTAACATATAGTTATATAACCCCTGTGTCCGAGATTAAAAACGGGGAGAATATAATAGAATCATATAAATATATTTCAGGTTTGTGGATAGAAATTTTTAAAAACTTGGGCATTGATTTGACAATTGGTGGTGCTCCAAGGCATATATCAAGAAATAATTATTGTATGGCGATTTCTACAGGTGCTGATTTATGTTTTGAGAATAAAAAATTTATTGGTTCTGCTCAGTGCAGAAAAAATGGTTATATCTTACAGCACGGTTCAATTTTAATAGATTATTCCAAAGAAAAATTGGAAGCGATTTTTTCAGAAGAAACTGATTTTTCATCAATAACGACTTTAAAAGAAATAAATTCTGATTTATCAATAGAAGATATTATAAAATCCTCTAAACAAGTTGTGTTAAGAAAAAAAGAGGGTAACTAAAAAGTTATCCTCTTTTTAATATGATTATATACTTTATTATAAAACATCAAAACCTGTGTATTTTCTCAATACTTCCGGTATAATAACAGTTCCGTCTTCTTGTTGGAAGTTTTCAAGTATAGCGGCAAATGTTCTGCCTACAGCAAGACCTGAACCATTGATAGTGTGTACGAATCTGACTTTACCGTCTTTATCCCTATATCGTATATTAGCCCTTCTTGCTTGATAATCTCCGTAATTTGAACAACTTGAGATTTCTTTATAGTTATCATAAGAAGGCATCCAGACTTCTAAATCGTAACATTTGTTAGCAGAAAATCCGATGTCAGATGTACAAAGTGCAACACGTCTGTATGGCAGACCTAACAAATCTAACATCCTTTCTCCGTCTTGTGTAAGTTTTTCGTGTTCTTCCGGACTGCTTTCCGGTGTTGTAAGTTTAACCATTTCAACTTTATTAAATTGGTGTACTCTGATTAGTCCTCTTGTGTCTTTTCCGGCAGAACCTGCTTCCCTTCTGAAACATGGTGTATACGCCGTCATATATTTTGGCAAATCGCTTTCTGATAAAATTTCATTTGAATATACATTTGTAACAGGAACTTCTGCTGTTGGAATAAGGTATAAATCTTCATTTACACATTTGTACATATCTTCAGCAAATTTTGGAAGTTGACCGGTTCCTGTCATTGTTGCAGCATTTGCCATAAAAGGAGGAAGAATTTCTTCATAACCTTCATTTTCTGTATGTTGATCCAAGAAGAAATTGATAATGGCACGTTCTAATCTTGCACCTTTCCCTCTATATAATGTAAATCTTGATTGAGAAAGTTTAACCCCTCTTTCAAAATCAACGATACCTTTTTCTTCACAAATATCCCAATGTGCTTTTGGTGTGAATGAAAAACTTGTAGGTTCTCCATGACGTGCAACTTCTACATTATAATCCTCTGTTGGACCTATTGGTGTTGTTTCATCAGGAATATTCGGAATGTGTAACAATAAATCTTTTTGTTTTGTATCAAGTTCTACTTGTTTTTCTTCCAGTAATTTTATTTTATCGCCCAGTTCACGAACTTCTGCTTGTATTGCATCCGTATTTTCTCCGTTCTTTTTCATCATACCGATTTTTTGAGATTCATTTTTTCTTGTTGAACGAAGTTCGTCTGCTTCTGTTTGAATTTTTCTTCTTTCTTCATCAATTTTAATTACTTCATCTATTGATAAATCAGGATTTCTTCTTTTTAAAAGTTCATTGATTTTTTCGGGATTTTCTCTAATAAGTTTAATATCTAACATTTTATTTCCTCTTTCTTCTCTCTAATTATATATCAAAGAAAACACATAATTTATTTTAATTGTTTTTTGTCCTGTTTCCTTAATTTTTTATCTTCTTCATTTGCGAGTTTTTGTTGTTCTTTAAGTTTTTTATTTTCGGCTTTTAATTTTTCGGGATCTAAATCCAGTGAAATTTGGTTTTCAACTATATTTTTACCGATTGCTTTTTCAAGATTTGCTCTGGCACAATTGTATTCAAACAGAGTGTTATAGTATTGAAGTTCAGCGTTTTGAAGTTGAACCTGTGCTTCTTTCAATTCGACAGGATCTCCAACGCCTACTCTGTATCTGCCAAAGGATAAGTCATAATTTTCTTTTGCCTGTTTAACATTTATTTCGGCTACCGGAATTTGATGTTTCTTTTCCTTTAATGCGTAGTAGGCATTTTGAATTTCGAGATAAATGTTATTATGCGTATTCATTGCATTTGCTATCTCTTTTGAATGGAGGGCTTTTGCTTCATTTAGTCCACTTTTTATTAGCATTCCGTTTATTACAGGAAAGTTTAAATATGCACCAAAATTGTATCCATGATTGTCTGTAAAACTTTTTCCGCCAATCTCAAATGATCCTTCCGCCGTTAGTTGAGGAACCCATGCTTTTTTAGCAAGTTGTACATTTTGTCTTGCTGTTTCGGTTTTTATATCTGCAAGTTTGAAATCAGGTCTTGATTCTTTAGCAATTTCTACCGCCCCGTCTAATGTTACATTACACGGATTGAATTTTAAAACATCTTGAATATTGTATTTGTTCATATATGGCATTCCCATTGCGTTATTGAGTTTTGCCATTGAAATTTCTACTGCATTTTCTGCTTCGATTAGGTTTAATTTTGAATTGCTAAGATTTACTTGAGCAATCGTTAAATCTACTTTAGGCTTAGTACCTGCATTATAGAATGCTTTTGCTTGTCTATAGAAAAGATCATATCTTTCTACCATTTGTTCTGCAACTTTTTTTTGTTCTTTTGTGTAAAGAACATTATAATATGCATTTTTGACTTCGCAGATAACGTCATTTATTGTTTCAGTAAGGGTCATTTTGTATTGTTGATTTTCAAGTTTTCTTATTGTTACTTGATTTTGAGTTAACCCGAAATCGTATAACATTTCTGATAAAGATATTTGCCCTAATGTGTAGTAATCATAAGCCAAGTGGCGGTTCATCATAGAACCAAACTGAAGTTGTCGTATTCTGCTATAACCTGTTTGAAATGTTATTTGAGGAAACCAGTTTGACCATGCTTGTTTAATTCTTGTATCTGAAGCAAATACATCTTGTATTGCCGCTTGTATTCTGGGGTTATTTCCAAGTGCAAATTTAATACAATCATCAAGTGTTACATCAAGAGAATTTTGTACTTTCCCGTGCATTGTAAGATTTTCTTCTTCATTTATAGGAGCGACTTTTGAACTTTCAGGATATTCTTCCTGTTTATATGTTTTTCCAAGTTCATCCGCCAAAACACTATTAACAGATATTGTAAAAATTATTAAAAGAAGTGATAATAATTTTTTCATTATTTATTATCCCCCTTTTTCTTTATTTCATTTATTAACTTTTTACCCTGTTCTTTAGAAAAGTTAAAAATCCACCCGAATATTCTTTTAAATCCGCCTTCTCTGGACCATTGTTTCATAGTACTAACTGCCACAAAGAATGCAGGAACAAGAATACTTCCGAAGAAAGAAACCGCAATCATTCCGCCGAATACAGTCATCCCTATTGAGTGACGACTGCCTGCACCTGCACCGCTTGCTGTAATCAAAGGGATAAGCCCTAAGATAAATGCAATATTTGTCATCATAACGGCACGAAATCTTAATTTAGCCGCTTGCATTGCCGCATCAATGTAGTTCAATCCATCTTTTTCCATAGCATCTTTTGCAAACTCTACAATCAAGATTGCTTGCTTAGTTCCTAAACCGACAAGCATAACAAGTCCGATTTGTGCGTATATATCAAGTGCATAACCTGAAACATATTGGAAGAATAATGCCCCGACCAATGCAACAGGAGATATGAGCATTACTGATATTGGAAGTGTCCAACTTTCATAAAGTGCAACAAGGAATAAATATACGAATGTAAGAGCGAGTGCAAGTATTGGTCCGATTTGTCCTGATGTATCTTTTTCTTGTAACGATGTTCCTGACCATTCATATCCCATATCTTTGTCTAAATATTTGTCAGACAGTTTTTCCATTTCTGCCATTGCCTGTCCCGAACTGACATTATTTGCAGGGGTTCCGTTTATAGTAACAGAAGGATACATGTTAAACCTTGTAATATTGTATGGACCGGTTGTATCTTCAAATTTTACGA
The DNA here is from genome assembly GCA_902767275.1 of uncultured bacterium. Taxonomy (GTDB): domain Bacteria; phylum Cyanobacteriota; class Vampirovibrionia; order Gastranaerophilales; family Gastranaerophilaceae; genus UBA2883. Next base: position 26,186 of record CACXGY010000114.1, read on the forward strand.
TAGAATTAATCGGGACCATTCCGCCTTGTTGGTTTCTGACATAGATTCCGTCAAGGTCTTTTTTCTGTTCTCTGTAGTTCGAATCAGCCTGCAAGTATACACGATATACTCTGCCGAATTTATTAAAGTCATTGATATAAGATGCCCCGAGTTGTGATGCCAGAGTATTATACACTTCAGAAACATTTACCCCCAGAGCCATTGCTTTTTCATCATCTATTGTTAATTTTATTTGAGGTTGAGTTGCAGTATAGGTTGTGAATACTTTTGCAAATTTCGGATCTTTTCTTAATTCCCCTAAGAATTTTTGTGAAATAGCAAATAGTTCTTCGGGGGTTTTGTCGCCTTTATCCAACAATTGATATTCAAAACCGCCATACATACTCATACCTGATATTGCAGAAGGTGCAAATGTCGCAACATTCCCTTCAGGGAAATGTCTGTATTTGCCGTTAATTTGTGCGGCAATTGAGTTAAGTGAAAGTTTTGAACTCTTACGTTTAGACCATTCTTCTAATTCTGAAACGATAAGAACTGTATTGTCGCCTGAAAATCCTGCAATTTCAAGGACATCTTTTACTCCGGGAATTTCAGCAATACTTTTTGCAACTTGTTGTCCGACTCTATCCGCTCTGTCCAAAGAGGCTCCGTCAGGAAGTTGTATTTGTGTGAACAAAGCACCTCTGTCTTCATCAGGTAAGAATCCTTTAGGTATTATTAAAAACATAAATAGGATAAATAATATTACAAAGCCAAGAACTCGAACCGTTTTTTTAGGTTGTGTGACAAAATAATTAACAACTTTAAGATATTTATCTCTTACTGAGAAAAACCAGTCATCGAATTTTTGAATAAATTCAAAGTCTGCTTTTTCAGTTCCGTCTTTTAAAATTATTGAGCATAAGGCCGGAGATAGAGTTAATGCAACAAGGGTAGATAAACCAATTGAAGTTGCAAGGCACAGACCAAATTGTCTAAACATTTGTCCTGTGATACCTCCCATAAAAGAAACAGGCACGAATACTGCCATAAGAACCAGTGATGTTGCGACAACAGCACCAAATACTTCTTCCATTGTAACCTCTGTAGCATCTTTTGGAGATAATCCTTCTTGAATATGCCGTTGAGTGTTTTCAAGTACAACAATAGCATCATCTACAACTAACCCTACTGCTAATACTAATCCAAACAGAATTAATAGGTTTATAGAAAACCCGAATATTCCCATAAAAATAAATACACCAATTAATGATACAGGAATTGCACAGAACGGAATAAATGCTGCTCTTGCCGTTCCTAAAAACAAATAAGTTACTATACTAACAAGAAGAACTGCGAGTAGAATTGCACTGATTACTTCATGAATAGATTCTCTAACGAACAGTGTGTTATCATATTGTACTGCCCATACCATATCAGGCGGGAAAGATTTTGCAATAACTTTCATTTTATCTTGAATTTTATTAGCCAAATCGATTGCATTTGCGTTGGGAAGTTGCGAAACTGAAATAATAGCCATTTTAAGACCGCTTACACGGGAAAGTGATGTATAGGTGTTTGCACCTAATTCTACTCTTGCGATATCTTTTATTTTTACGTTTGCACCGTTAGGACTTGATTTTATAACAATGTTTTCAAATTCTTCAACAGATTTGAGTCTGCCTTTTGTTTTAAGGGTATATTTAAGAACTTGAGGGTTTTCCATTGGCTCCCCGCCCAAATCTCCGGCAGGGGATTGAATGTTTTGTGATTGAATTGCCGCAGATACATCAGATGCAGTTATACCCAAACTTGTCATTTTATCAGGTTTTAACCATATTCTCATTGCATATTCGCCCGCACCATAGATGTTTACTTCCCCAACTTCTCTAATACGTTCAATTTCATCTTTAATATTTCTTATTGCATAGTTTGCCAGATAGAGTGAATCATAAGTTCCGTGAGGAGATTTTAATGACATCATCAAAACCCCGGGTCCGCCTGTTGACTTTCTTACGGTTAATCCATATTTACGAACTTCTTCCGGTAATCTTGGTGTTACCAGTTGAAGTTGATTTTGAACGTTAACAAGTGCCATGTCAGGATTTGTTCCGACTGCAAAATATATTGTTAATCTGTATTGTCCGTTTTTTGACTCTGAGGACATGTAAATCATATTATCAACACCATTAACTTGTAGTTCAATAGGTGCTGCAACAGTAGATGCTACTACATCAGAACTTGCTCCGCTATAGTTTGCTGCTACAATTACTTGAGGGGGTGTTATTGAAGGGTATTCTTCGACAGGTAAATGTACAAGTGTAATCAACCCCGCAAGAATTATTCCGAGTGAGATTACAATTGCTAATTTAGGTCGTTTTACAAATAAATTCCCTGCCATTCTTCCCTCTTATTTTCTTATAATCAAATGCTTTAGTTTTCTTAAAAACCTAATAAATATATTTGGTTTCTTTGGTGTTTCTTCTTGTATTGCCGAAACAATTTTTGCAGGAGTTCCCGGTATTATTTGTTGTAATCCGCCCACTGCAATTCTATCACCAATTTTCAGACCTTCTTTTATTAATGAATAATCTCCTTCTTGTTCCATAACTTTTATGTAGGTAAGGGTTGGGATATTATCTTTATTAACCACATATACATATTTACCTTCTTGGTTTTCTTGAATAGCCTTTGTTGGGATAATAGGAGCCGGATCGGTTTTTGTTGCATAAATTATTGCTTTTCCATAATCACCTGCAATAAGTTTATCGTTTGGATTATCAAAAGTTGCACGCATTGTTATTGTACCTGTTGACTCATCGACTTTGTTATCATGAAAGTCCTGTATTCCGTTTAGCGGATATTTCTCTCCTGAACTAAATATATATTCAACTTTTCTGTTAATATTCGCAGAACCGTCAATTCTGACCAGTTCGTTGAAATCGTTTGCTTCTAGCGGGAAGGTAACGTACATTGGATTTGTACTGTTGATGGTCGTTAATGTACCAGCATTTGTTCTTACATAGTTTCCGACCGTCACTGTAATCATTCCGACTCTGCCTGATACAGGTGCTTTAATTTTTGTGTAACTTAAATTCCTTCTTGCATCGTTATATGCACTGACATTTCTGTTATAATTTGCTCGATAGGAATCTCTTTGTGCAACTGCGTTATCGTAATCTGCTTTAGCAATGTAGTCTTGATCTACAAGTTGTTTCGCTCTGGCACTTTGTTTATCATAATATGTTTGCATTGCTCTGGCACTTTTTAAATTCGCTGCTGCCTGTTGAAGTGCATATTGATATTCTTGTGGTTCAATTTCAAATAGTACTTGACCTGCTTTTACATAATCTCCTTCTTTAAAATAACTTTTTTGAAGATAACCGTCTATTCTTGCCTCAACGTTTACTTGATATTTTGCTACGACTCTCGCCGGCGATTCAAAACTCTTTATGATTTCTTTTGATCCGACTTCTTCTACTACTATCTCAGGCATGGCTACCTTTTGCATTTTTATCTTTTGCGTGTGAGTATTATATGCAGTAAATAAAAATCTAAGTAAAATTGCACCAAATATTATTAGTAAGAGCAATGTTATTTTTTTTCGCATGTTCTCTCCATTCAATATATATCTTCGGATTATTGTAAGTGTATATCACTCATTATCCCGTTTTCGAATTTATCCCTAAACTATATTAGTCATTGTTACTAACAATAATAACTAAAAAAAAAGAAAATGTGTATAGTTTTACATGACTATTTATAAAAAATATGTTGTTATAAAATATACTTGTATGATAAAAGAGTTTTTGCAATATATTCGTTTTTTATACAATAAAACTTTTTCTTCAAAGTATGTGGTTAAAGGAAAATGTAAAGCGTGTGGGAAATGTTGTCGTTCAATTGTATTTTATGACGGTAATGAATTGATAAAAACTCCGGAACAATTTGAAATTGCAAAGAAAAAAAATAAACGAATGAATATGTTTGAAATATCAGGTCGTGATGAAACAGATGGGGCATTAACATTCGTTTGTAAATCTCTCGGACAAGACGGTAAATGCAGAGATTATTGGTTAAGGTCAATGTTTTGCAGAGAATATCCGTTTGTTAAACCTGATTTTATACGTGATAATGGGCAAACTCTAGAAGGTTGCGGATATTATTATAGTGTGGATAAAGAATTTAAAGAATATTTAAAATAAGGAGAGGTTATGAAAAATTTTAAATTATTGTTATTATTTTTAGGAATAATATTTATTTCCGCATTGCCTGTATTAGCAGTTGATGGAGTAAAGTTTCATTCGGAAATGTGTTCTTATTATAATCCGACAACAGACATAAATAATGTTATTACGTTTAAACCTTTTTCAGATATTAATTATAATGGAGTCAATATAAAAAAAGATTCAATCGTAAAAGCAAAGGTTGAGAGTTCAGAGGATGCTAAGAGATTTCATAAAAGCGGATTTATTAAAATTAAGTTTTTGGAAGTAAATAATAATAATTGTATAGATTGTTTGGCAGATAAAAATTTATATGGTATTGCCAGAAAATATGATAAAATAGATAAAAAAGAAGCGGCTAAAACAGGTGCCGAACTAACAACAACTACGGTCGCAGGGTTTTTACTTCCCGGAATTGACATTGCTTATTATTTTGTAAAAGGTGCAATTCAAAATACAAAGGCCGACACAAGATTTAAATCGGGTGTTCATAATGCGTATGACAATTCTATTATGTGGGTATTTTTAAAAGGAAAATCTATAGAACTTGCTCAGGGAGATATGATTACTATTATAATGTATGTTGATGAAGAATTTGATCCGAATCTTAAAGTAAAGGTAAAGGCAAAGAAGATTGCAGATTAGAGAAAAAGTCCACTTGCTTATTAACAAGTGGACTTTTTAATGTATTTTTATTGTTCATTTAGAAGTTTTTGTGCGAGTGGTTCTTCAACTTTACCATTTAAGGATTTGGATACTTTTTTGATTTTTTCAGCCATAGTTTCCATTTCCTTTGTCCATTGGAAGTTTTCCAGAACATATTTTTCGCCGTTTTCAAAATTTCCGTCAATTTGAATTCGAATAATTTCTTTTAGCATTTTTTGTGCAGTCGGAACCATTCTATCAATATTAACAGTCAGCATTCCTTCATCGTTTATTTCTATAGCCCCTTCTTTTAGGAAGTAATAATTTTGCATAACTGAGCGTACTCTGTGTGCCTGACTAAGAGTCGGTTTTGATTTAAGCATGTTATCTGCCGCATAAGTAACAAGAATTTGTTCTTTTTCTTCTTTTGTATACATACCGTTTTCTTCCAATAAATCAAGCATTGCAAGTGATGTTATGTCTGCTTTATTTTCTTCGATAATTGATTTATATTTACCTAATGCTTCAGTTCCGGAGTTTGGTCCCAGTGAGTGAGCATTTTCGTGTCCGATGGTAAACCAGTGATCCGCTTCATCATTATAGTATTTATGTTGATTATGGTTGAGAATCGCATCGAGTCTTTCTTGCAATTTTTTTCTGGAATCTTCACTTGTGATTAGACGAATTTGTCTGTGATATACGTTTCTTCTTCCGCCGCCGATTGTTAAGGACAATTTGTCGTCGTTAGGAAGATTTTCCGCAAGTGTTATGCCTGCTCTAAATTCTCCGACATCACCTGAAACTGTTACTAAGTCAACATCAACCATTGTTTGTTTTGATTCTTTATCCGGCGAAATATTTTGCACATATTCGTCTTTAAACGGCATATTATCTGCCATTAAAGGAAGGTATGTTTTTACTTTTAACAGTGCTTCGGTTCCTTTTTTATTGATTATACCAACCCGACCGCCAAGAAAATCTTTTCCTACCGGAGTGATTTTATGTTCCTCCAGAAGTTTTTTTAGTTCCTCATTTTCAATAGCACTTTCAGTCAGTTCATCAGAATAGTTTTCTCTTGTTATAGTGAATTCCAGTGGTGTATCTTGCAGAGTTGCCCATTTTTTATCAGCATAAGCATCAAGCATCGGATCGGCTGTTCTTAATGCTTTTGCTTGTAAAACAAGGTATTCGTTAAAATCCGCATTTGTAGATGTTTTTGATGCTTCTTCAAGTTCATCTGCCATTTTTGAGAAATCTTCTTTGAATTTGTCAATATAATCAGTCCCTATTAATTCATCTCCTTTCCTTTCGACAACAGATCGTTGGTTTAAGATTGTTTTGACTTCATCAAATTTTTCTTCTTTTAACATCTTTAGGATTATTTTTTGAAATTCTTCTTTACCTAAATCTTCCGGATAAACCCCTTTTCCATAGGTTGCGTGAACTCCTTTTGCCAGTTCTATGATGTTTGATTCTCTGTCAATCGCACATAATCCTTTTTGTGCATCATATAAAATCTTTGTAAGTTCTGCCTGTCTGTTGCCGTTTTTTATTTCTTTATTTAAAAATTCTTCAAAAGGTAAGTTATGGCAGTTATCTAATTGCTTATTAATTTTCTCAAGTATATACGCTGCTTTAACAAGGTGTTTGAGAGCATCTTTATCTCCTTGTGCAAGATTTTGATACTCTGGGGCATCTTCTGCAAGCATTTTTTTTGTTACCAAATAATCTTTATGGGTTCTCTTTTCAAGTTCTTCTAAACTTAGGTTTAATTCATATTCTCTCATCTTAGTTCCTTTCATTTGTATCAGTATTATACAATTTATGAAGATTGTTGTAAATATTTGTTAATTTTTTCTTTTTATGTTTAGCAAATAATATTTTTTATGAGTTATTAATAGTCGGTATATTAAAGAGGTATAAACTATGGTCGCAATTAATAATTCTCCGTCATTCACACGATTAAGAATCAGTTTTGATTCTGAAGATGAAATGAATAAAAAAGCAAAAAATGATATTTTTAAAATACGCAGGTTAGGAAAGTATATTGATGATGTTGAAAATTATGATGTTATTCTTGACGAAAAATTAGAACCGAGAATTAAGGATAATAATCAATTGTTCACGTCATACATTTCTCCTTTTATTGTTCACAGATCAAAAGAAAATCCGGATGCAGTATTTGTAACAACAACTAAATTGAATGAACATCCGATGGGGAACAAAGAAAAAACTCCTGTTGAATTATATATGCATTTTAAAACACCGTTTGATGCTCAATTGATGTATGAACGATTAAACCGATCTGAGGATGAATTAGAAAAAACCGTTTTGTTATCTAAAATGTTAGATGTTGAGTATATTTCTGAAAAAGATAAAGAACTCGGTAAAACAACAAAACAAACAAAAAAAGCCTTGATCCAAGATGTAATGTCAAAATTTGGGGATATGGTTTAATAAAAAGTATATATATGTAACTCTAAATAACCTCTAAACTCATCTGTTTAGGGGTTTACTTTTTATAAAAAATAATTAAATAATGATGTATGATGAGAAGATTTATAATTATATTTTTATCTATAATAATGCTTCCTATGTTAGCATTCGCTGAGGAAGATTGGTCAGGATATTATAATATAGACAGTGTATGGGACGGACAAAAATCCATTACTAATAAACAATTTGAAGAAACTATGGATGCCCTTCAGGCACGTCAAAAGAAAAAAGAACAAAAACAGAGAGAAAAAGCAATAAAAAAAGTAAAAGGCTCAAGTTTAATCCCTCAAATGGATGCACATAATGATGATATGGTAAATGAGCAGCCTGATGAAACACTTGATGAGTTTCAACTTTTGAATATTCCGGTAGATTTTATTGCTAACGGAGAAAAGGTTGAGTGCGGATATTATCAAGTGTTGGGAGAGAAAAAATCTGATGGGGTATATTTACTTCTTTATCAAGCACATTCTTTAAAAGCAAAAATTAAAGCAAAAGAAACTAATGATGATTTTGATGAAGCAACTATTAAATTTGTTAAGGTCATACCTTGTAATGATCACCAAATGAAGATAATTTTTGGGTCGGTTGATTTTAATGCATTTGCATATATAACTTTTATAGAGCCTGAGTCTGTATTTTAAAGCGTATTGAATCTATTATATCAGTATAATCGCTGCAGAACCTATCATTATTAATGTTCCGATTATCTTCTTTTTCATATTTTTTTCGTGATAGTATTTGTATCCGAAAAACAAAGAAACAAGTGATGATAGTTGAAATAATGCAAGTGCAGAGCCAACTTCTATTTTTGAAAAAACAAAATTGGTACTAAGTTGCATTAAAAGTAACATTAAACCTATTATAAGACAGTTATTCAGATTTTTGTTAGTGTTTGTTGAAAATAAAGACGAAGGTTTTTTTATTATAAAGATTAAAAGAGAACATAAAAATCCGCTAAAACACCATAAAATTAATGAAATTTTGTATGATGACATAATTATTATTTTCTTCAGGAAAGCCGCTTCTGTTCCGGAACAGAGTAATGCGAATATTCTTAGTCTGATATCTTTCCTAAAAAATGTTTGAATGGAGAATTTTTGTTTCTCATTATCAAGTACAAAATAACTTCCTATAATTATTAAAACAATGCAGATGAAATCTTTCAGAGGAGGAAATTCATGTAAAACAATAATAGCACTTATTAAACCTATAACAGATTTGTATGAATTTATTGGTGCAAGAACAGAGAGTTCTCCGATTTTAAGTGCTTCTATAAGAGCAATTGTTCCGATAGTACATAATAATCCTGCAAAGAAAACATTAATCCAAAAGTTAATTGAATAAATACTCCAATCTATAAATAGTGCAGGTAAAACGCAAATCAAACTCATTATCAGATAAGAAATCAGGTTTGTTTCCAGAGGAGAAGATATTTCGCCCGATTTTTTCTGGTATAAGTTTGCAACAGAATTCGAAAATATTCTTGTTAATACCGCTAATGTTGTTATCATTAGAACACCAAATTTTTAATCAAAAGTACTTGAATATCTCCGCAATCAAGTGTTGTTTTGATTTTACCGTTTGAATATTCATTATCAACATTCTTTTGAACTCTAAGATTTAGTATTTTATATTTATTATTAAATTTAGGTACTTTTACAATAACATTTTGCTTGTTTTTAAAATCTAAATTCCCGATAACAATAACAGATGCATTGTTCATTACTCTTGCATAAGCAAAGACTTTAGGATTTGAAGTCTTTAATTGAGTAAATGAAGCATTACTTAAATTTTGTGCATAATATTTTTTGAACTGATTAGCGAGAATAAATTCTTCATATATAGAGTAGTTGTTTCCACCGGGTTTTCTTGAAAAATTAAAAATATCAATTTTGCCGTTGTGAGTAAAATAGTATTCATCATCCGTGAAAGACTGTGGTGCATATTTGTTTGCCCAAGGGTAATTATATGTATCTCCGGTCGGAAATCCGTCAATATAATACGAATTAAGAGGTAGTGTAGAATTTAACCATATAATCATTTTAGAAAAATTTTCCCCATTTATCAAAATCGGACTTATCTCATCGTGAGTTGTAAAACTTCCTACTACACTTTTTTCATTATTAAACTTTCTGAACATTTTCAAATCATCTTGAACCATTGTCATAAAGTCTTTTGCACTAGTTATATTTTTTAAATTAAAATAACTTCCTAAATACCCGTCAAATCCTGCCTTAAGAAGTTCTTCAGAAGGTGTGCATATTGCTTTTGACGATACCGAATCTGTCCATAATTTTGACGATTCTGCTAAAAAAAGGAATTCAGAATCTTTATCTTTTGCATATTTAATCAATTCTTTCCAAAACAGAGGGGACTTCAGCCCTGCTACATCCGCTCTTATACCGTCTGCACCGATATTAATAGCCATATCAATAAAAGATTTGTGTGCTTTCATAACATCTTCGTTTATTGTTGTTAAATCGGCTGTGTCAAAAAGTCGGACATCAGACCAATCAAGCGGAATTATTGGATTTCCGTCTTTATCTTTCATAAATAGTTCAGGATGTTCTATGAACATGTCATAAGAACCGCAACTCGGCAAATCTATCATAACTCGGATGTTTCTGTTGTGACATTCTTTTATGAATCGTTTTGCTTGCATTATACCTGATTGTGATGATTTTTTCGACACTAATTGAGGGTTTATTTCGTTAAAACTGGAGATTGAGTATAGAGAACCTGCTGTTCCAAATGATTTAAGTTTACCTATTTTGGTTATAGGTAATATATGCAGAGTATTTATTCCCATTTTGCTCAGGTTATCAAGTTCTTCTATTGCGTTTAAAAAGTTACCGCTTTCTTCGTTTTCATCAATAAGTTCGTTACCGTTTAAATCTTTGGCATTAAATGTGCGAATATTGATAGTGTATATTATTGCGTTATTTTTTAGGAATAATGTTCTTAAATCATTATGCCAATCTCCGGAAATATTTTTTGCCGTTGCCGGTAGAGTAATCATTATAAGAGTAAATAATAATAAAAATTTTTTCATAAAAACCCCTAATCTATAAATATAATATCACAATAATCATTAATTATATTAAATTTTATTCTCTTTATGATACAATATTTTCAATATGAGAGGATAATTATTATGAAAAAGTTTTATGCAACTACAGCAATAGATTATGTGAACGGTGCTCCACATATAGGTCACGCTTATGAAAAAATATTGTCTGATGTTATCTATAGACACTATACTCAGCGTTGTGATAATACGTTTATGTTAACAGGAACGGATGAACACGGAATTAAAATTCAAAAGACGGCGGCTAGTCGTGGTATAACACCTAAAGAATTGTGTGATGAAAATTCTCAACAATTTAAAGATGCATGGAAAGCATTAGATTTTAATTATTCTCATTTTGTAAGAACAACTGATGAACAACATGTTAAAGTAGTACAGCATATATTTAAAAAACTTGTTGAACAAGGCGATATTTATAAGAATAAATATACAGGTTTGTATTGCAGCGGATGCGAGGCTTTTTTGAGTGAAAAAGATTTAACCGAAGACGGCTTATGTCCTGATCATTTAAAGAAACCTGAAGAAGTATCAGAAGAAAATTATTTCTTCAAATTAACCAAGTATAAAGATGCAATTGCTAAGCATATAAAACAAAATCCTGATTTTATAGTTCCGTCATTCAGAGCAAACGAGGTTTTAAACCAATTAGAGAGTATTGAAGATATATCTGTCTCAAGAGCAAAAACCAATGTGGATTGGTCTATTGATGTATTGGATGATCCTGAGCAAGGTATTTATGTCTGGATAGATGCACTTTCTAATTATATTACTGCAATAGGTTATGATGTTGACGGTGGAAGCGAACAATTCAAATCTCTATGGCCTTGTGATGTGCATATAATAGGAAAAGATATTTTAAAATTCCATAGTATTTATTGGATAGGTATTTTAATGGCACTTGGATTACCATTGCCAAAACATATTTTTGCACACGGATGGATTACTATTGATGAAACTAAAATGTCAAAATCTCTGGGAAATGTTATTTCTCCGACTAGCGTTTTAGAAAGTTTTGAGTTAGAAAAACCTGATGCTTTAAGATATTATATGGCAACTTCTGCTCCTTGCGGAAAAGATGGTAATTATTCCGATATTGATTTTAAAGAAAAGGTTAATGCACATTTAGCAAATTCTATGGGGAACCTTTTGAACAGAACTTTATCAATGCTTGTAAAATATTTTGACGGAGATATTAAACCTGAATTTAAAGTTCCATCTCCATTAGTGGATAAAGCAATTTCGGCAGTAAAAGATGTAATGCATCATTTTGATTATTTTGAAATACAAGAGGCTGCTCAGAAGATAATGGAAATCGTTGATGAAACAAATAAATATGTAACGGATTCAGAGCCTTGGTCTTTGGCAAAAAATGGAGAAAATGATAAATGCGGACAAGTACTTACAACAGTATTAGAAGTTATGTGTGTTGTAGCGTCTTTAATTTACCCTTATTGCCCTAATATAGCACAATCAATGGCAGAACAGTTGTCTTATGATATGAAATCAGTGAAATTACAAGATATAAAAGGCAATAATATAAAAGTCGGACATTTGATTGATAAAGCAAATATAAAACCTGTATTTTTGCGATTAGACAGTGAACTGGCAGATAAATCTCAGAAAAAGTAGATAAAGATAGTTTTATAATTTAGGTATAGGACAGTGTTTTGGAAAGTCTATATTTGATAGTTTTAACATGCCTGATACCCTTTGAAAACTGCTTAATATTTGTAACAATAGCGAATATTAGAACTCTGTTTTTGTTATAATTTTGCTATAGGAGTTTAGTATGGGGCAGATTATAAGCAGAAAGAGTGTCGCTGATTTTGTAAAGAAACTGCATGATGCAGGCAAGACAGTTGTTGCTACAAATGGTTGTTTTGATATTTTGCATGTAGGTCATGTTCGTTATTTGCAAAAAACAAAATCTTTTGCTGATTATTCTATTGTTTTGTTAAATTCTGATAAATCAGTAAAAAGTATAAAAGGCGAAAACCGTCCCATAAATAATGAAAATGACAGAGCAGAGATATTGACAGCATTAAGTTGTGTTGATTTTGTAGTTTTATTTGATGAAGATAGTCCTGCCATGTTATTAGATGAAATAAAACCCGATGTTTATACAAAGGGTGCGGATTATACAATGGATACTCTCCCTGAAAGAGAAATTATGATTAAAAACGGAACAAAAGTAGAATTTATCGAGTTTGTTCAGGGAAAATCTACAACAGGTTTAATAGAGAAAATTAATAATAAGGAGTAAAAAATGAAATCTTTTACATTGGAACAAATTGCTAAAGTTACAGATGGTATGTTGAGTAAATCGGCTGATGTGTCTATTACAAAGATAGCACCACCTCTTTTGGCAGATGAACATACATTAGCACTTGCACTTGGAGAAGAAGAAATTGAAAACCTTTCAAAAACAGGAGCAAAAGCAGCACTTGTTCCATTGGGAGTTAATATAGAGGGTTTCTCTACAATCGAAGTTGAAAGACCTCGTCTTGCTATGATGAAACTTATTACAATGTTTTATGAAGAACCTCAAACAAATGAAGGTATCCATCCGACAGCGGTTATTCATCCTGAAGCAAAAATAGGGGAAAATGTTTCCCTTGGACCTAATGTTGTTTTAGCAAAAGGTGCAGTAATCGGTGATAATACAAAAATTTTAGCAAATTGTTATATTGGTAATAATGCTGTTATCGGTTCAGATTGTTTCTTCCATCCGGGGGTAAATGTCGGAGATAGAGTTCAAGTAGGGAACAAATGTATCCTTCATCACGGTGTTTCTCTCGGGGCTGACGGATTTAGTTTTGTTACTGAAAATCCTAATAATATCGAACAAGCAAGAAAAGACGGAGAAATTAAAGATACCGGTAAAGAACACGTTATCTTTAAGATTAATTCTTTAGGTTCTGTTATTATAGGCAACAACGTTGAAATAGGTGCAAATACTACAATAGACAGAGGAACTATAGAAAATACTACTGTTGGAGATAACACAAAGATTGATAACCTAGTAATGATTGGTCATAATTGTAAAATAGGTTCAGGCTGTATGATAGTATCTCAAGTCGGGATTGCAGGCAGTTGCGAAATAGGTGATAGAGTTGTTCTTGCCGGTCAAGCAGGACTCGCTGATCATATTAAAATCGGTGCGGATTCAATTATTGCTGCTAAAGCAGGTGTGACAAAGAGTTTTCCTGAAAAATCTATTGTTGTTGGTGCTCCTGCCGTTCCTAGAAAAGAATTTATTAAGCAATTAAAGATTATGAAAGATGCAGGGGAATTAATTAAGAAATTTAAACAATATGAGCCGCTTCTTTCTTCTTTCGAAAGTGAACATAGTACAGAAGTGTAAATTTGGGTAATTTAAACAAATGACAACTATTTCTAAAGAAATAAATACACAGGGTAATACATTAATGAAAAATTATGACTGTAAGGTTTTAATCAAACCTTCATCATTAGGTAAAATTCGTGTGTTTGTTAAGAATGAAGAAAAATCTTTTGAAGCAGGTATTGATAATGTTATTTCAACAGAACATTATGTTACTTGGGGCAGTCGTGAACACAGAACTTTGCTCGGCGGATATAAATATAAAGCAGGGTTGTGTGAACATTTTATGGCTGCGTGTGCTTTTTTAAGGATTGATTCATTAGATGTTTATTTGTCTCAAGAAGAATTCCCTATTTTTGACGGCAGTTCGAAAGAATGGATTCGTTTGTTTAAAGATGCCGGGATTGTTAGCAATAAAAAAATTGAAAAGTATACTGTTAGTGAACCTGTTTATTATCTAAACGGTAAAACAAGTATGGTTATTTTACCTGATAAAGACTTGAATATTACATATTCTGTAAATTATGATCATAAGGATTTAAGAAATTGTTGGGTGTCTTTTAATAAAGATAATATAGAAGAAATTATAGAAGCAAGAACGTTTGGTTTTTATAAAGATTTAAAAAAATATCAAATGTTGGGTTTTGCTCAAGGGGTAAATATAAATAATACGTTAGGACTTACTGATGACGGATATACAGTAGAATTACGTTCCGACAAAGAACCTGTTAAGCATAAAATTCTGGACTTGTTCGGAGATTTGTATCAAACAGGTGTATCCCCTCTTGATATGAAATGTCAGATTCTGGTTAAAGAAGCAGGGCATGCTGTTCATATTAAAACTGCAAAAATTTTAAAAGATAAATTAGTAAAAGTTAAATAAAGGAGATGAGTATGAGTGAAGAAACATTAAGTTTTGACATTATGGAAATTATGGATATGATTCCACACAGGTATCCGTTTCTATTGGTTGATAGAATAACTGAATGCGTTCCGGGTAAATATTCAAAGGGTTATAAGAATTTAACGATGAATGAAGGGTTTTTCCAAGGACATTTCCCGGGTAATCCTATCATGCCCGGGGTTTTACAAATTGAAGCAATGGCTCAATGTTCTGCTCCAATTCTTTGTGCAATGCCTGAGTATAAAGGTAAATTAACATTATTCGCAGGAGTTGATAATGTTAGATTTAAAAACATTGTACGTCCGGGAGACAGACTGGATATGTTTGTAGAATTAACAAAGGCAAAAGGTCCTATAGCAAAATGTCATGCTATTGGCTCTGTTGACGGTAAAACTGTTGTTGAAGCAGATTTAACTGTTGCTTTAAAATAATAATTATAAAAAAATAAAAGAACAGATGACTTTTTAATAACGTCATCTGTTTTTTTATTAATATTATTTTAAACATTTACTTCTTCATGAAGAACTATATGTCCGGTTTCTAATGTCTTTTTAACATCCATTACTCTTTGATTAGAACTTCCGACCCAGTGGATATTGTTATCATTTAATTCCTGAATAAACTCGCCCTCACAAAGAACATCTATGTTTTCAATACCTTGAAGGTGTTCAATTTCTTCCCATTTATAACCTGTGTAAAGCCAAATAGTTTTATTTGGATATTCATTTTTACATTTTTCAATTAGTCTGAATACTTCAGATCTATTGAACGGATGAAGCGGATCTCCGCCGCTAAAAGTTATTCCTGATACATAAGGTTTTTCTAAATCGTCAAACAATTCTTTTTCTGCATCTTCATCAAATGGAATACCACCGCCAACATCCCATGTTTCGGGGTTTTGACAACCTTTGCAGTAATGATTACACCCTGCAACCCACAGGACTACTCTTAATCCATCTCCATTTAACATATCATCTTTTGTTATATTATGGTAATTCAATTTTTATCCCTCTTATTTTTTAAAAAATACTAGGCATTAAGATTTAGAAAATCTTAGTGCCTAAGTATTTTAAAATCTTAAAATTTTACATACTGATACGGTCTTTGATTTCTTCCATCTTGTGATCAGCAAGACGAGAATCGCCTTTTACACGAGAATAAGATAAATAGCCGTTCATACGGTCAATTTTTGTCAAATTACGACTACCGCATTTTGGACATACATCCATATTTAATTCTTCGTGTCCGCAGTCATCACAATAGGAGAGTGAAAGGTTAACACCTTCATAAAATCCCATATCCATTGCTCTTAAAATCAATGTTTTAACCGCTTCTGTATTATAATCCAGCGGATATTTAACATATTGAATTTTTCCGCCGTTCATCAAATCCCAGAAACGTTTTTCGCAATCTTGTTTTTCGATTGGTGTAATTTGTTCGCTAACATGGCAGTGGAAACTGTTTGAAACATAAGGTTTATCTGAAACATTTGCCACTACACCATATTTTTTGCGGAATTGCTTTACTTGTAAACCGCAAAGGTTTTCAGCAGGAGTTCCGTAAAGTGCGTATAAATAACCGTCTTCTTTCTTAAATTCATTAACTTTTTTGTTAATATATTCCATAACCTCTATTGCGAATTGACCGTCTTCAACAATAGATTTTCCGTTATGTAACTCTTGCAACTCATTCAATGCTGTGATACCAAATGAAGCAGTTGCTGATTTAAGAATAGGTTTAATTTTGTCGTGAATACCTAAGTGTCCACCGTAGAACCCACCTTCACAATAAGCGAGAGGGTTTACAGATGCTTTCATTTCGCCCAAGTATTCGTAAGTTCTTATATGAAGATTTCTTATTAATTCCATATAATAATCAAGAACTTCATAAAAATCCTTACTTTCTTTTTTAGCCTTAGCATAAATCATAGGTAAGTGTAAACTTATTGCACCAATATTGAAACGACCTACAAAAATAGGAGTATCGTTTTCATCGGCAGGTTCAGCACCACCTCTTTCAAACCAAGGCGATAAGAATGCACGGCATCCCATTGGAGAAACAACTTTGCCGTATTTTTTATACATTGAAGCAACATATCCTTCTCCTGACAGAGATAACCAATCAGGGTACATAGTTCTTTTTGAGCATTCAATACCTGCTTCAAATACATCGTGGTTAATTTTACCTTCTCCATGAAGATTCTTATCATATAAGAACACTATCTTAGGGAATAATGTAGGTTTTTTGTTACCTTTTTTACCTTGACCGTTCATGTGAACTTTTAATAAAGCAATTGTAGCCATTTTTTCGTATTCGCTGGTTCCTAAACCTGCAGTAACAGTAATAAACGGATAATCGCCTCTGGATGATGCTACTGTATTAAACTTATATTCCCAACCTTGGAAACCTTGTTCATAGTCATTCTTTACATCAGCCATTGCTGCTTCTCTTGCTTTTTCAAAAGACAGACCCAAGCATAAATACTTTTCATTTTGTCTTGTAAATGTTCTTTCTGCATAAGGTGCAAGTAATTTATCAACCTCAGCAACTGTAAAGCCGCCATATTGTTGACTTGCTGCTGCCATTACTATATCACCGATAACATCAAAGGCTACATCTAATGATTTTGGTTCATTGTACCAAATATTACCCATTTCAAATCCGCCTTTAAGTACAGATGCAACATCAAATAAACAACAGTTCATTGTGTCACGTCTTGCAGACATATCGTGAATATAAATGTAACCATCTCTAATTGCTTGAAGTTCGTCTACATTCAAGAAGAACTTCTTGTATAATTCTTTATTTAATTCATTGAAAATCAAAGAACGTTTGGTAGATACAAGTGTAGAATCGGCATTTGAGTTTTCTTTATCGCCGATATACATAATTCTTTGAGATTCTTGATAAACTTTGTCTAACATTTTGACAAAATCAATTTTATAGTTTCTGTAATCTCTGTAACTTTTTGCTACTTTAGGATTAACATCTTCTAATGCACTTTCAACTATGCTATGAATTTTCACAATCTCAACATTGCTGTAACCGAGAGACAAAACGCTTTTATTTACAAGGTTGCAGATTTGGTTGATCTCGTCAGTATCTAATTCAATAAGCATTCTGGCTGCAGATTTTTTGATTGCTGTAACTACTTTAGAAATGTCGTATGCTTCTAAAGTTCCGTCTTTTTTTACAATTTGAATTTTGTCGGTTGACATTTTTGTACCTATGTCAACGATTTTGTTAGTGTTGATTTCAACAGAATTTTCTTCAAGTGCTTTTTTTACGGTAGCACCTTTGATTGAGTTTGTGACGCTAGATGATACGCCTTTGAACCCAACAACTTCACCATTTTTTACAGTTGTCTCTTCCATAGATTTTAAATCTCCTCAGCCCACCAATTTTTTCAACTAACCTTTTTTTATCCATTTGTGACTGTTGATGGACTATTTTTACTAAAATTTCCCATTTATTAACTTTTTAATATTGTAGCACTAACACCTTATCTTGTTAAGTGAAATTTTCCATGTTTCATCCGTTTGTATGATTAATATTTAGCATGCTTTTTTTTGAAAATACATGCCTAGACGGTTTCAAGTATTTATTAAACTTTGTAAAATAAGTTTTGTTTTTTTTACAAAGTTTAATAAAAAAATTTTCATAAAAAACAAAGTTGTCAATAAATGAAGGCAATAAGATTTTTTATAACTCCCTTTGACAAGGGGAGTCGGCTTTGTTGAGGTTTGGTTTATTACAAAGCCGGAGGGGTCGCCAATTACTAAAGGTAAAAATATGTGTGTGCATAATAAATATTATAGGTATATATTTAATTTAATTTAAAAAAATATTTATGTACTTTTCTTTTCTTTATATTGCGACGGTAAAGAA